>CAZSQE010000007.1:5550-19417 GCA_964608905.1 uncultured bacterium
TTCGCGCCCATCGCGCAGCCGGACTTCGCCGCCTTCGCGTGCATCGCGCAGCAGGGCTTGTCGCCGCCCGTCATGCGACAGCATCCTTCGGGGCCCTTCATCTCGGCCGCCGCCGCGCCGTGACCGGCGCAGCCCTTCATCTCGGCGGGCGCCGCCTTCGCGGCCGGCGTCTGACACGGCGCGGACTTCTGCTGCGCCAGCGCCGACAGCGCCATCGTGCCCAGCGCCAGGGCGACGGCCACCGCCACCAACTTCGAAAGGTTCTTCCGCATGAACTGCCTCCAGGAGGGTTGCACTCGATTCGGACGGCGTGCCCGCCGGCGCCGCCTACGACGAACCGAGCCCCGTGAACGCGGGGCCCGGCGGCGCCTGGAAGGCGGGTGGAGCGACGACCCGTCCATGGTGGCAGCGCGGACGGCGGCGACGCAAGCCCCGAAACGCACGGCGGGGCCCGGAAGCGGCCCCGGCCGCGCTCCCGGGCTCATTCTTGACGGAGTCTGGACGGGGAAGGGGGCTTGCGTTTCCGGGCCGGACGGGGCATGGTCTTGCGCGTCCGCCGTGAGGCGGGCGCGTCGTTAGGGGTGGTCGGCACGGACAAGAGCCGACCTGAGAGCAGACCCTCTGAACCTGATCTGGCTAACACCAGCGTAGGGAAACGGCGAAGACAAACGAGCTCTCCGCTTGCCTTCCACGCCGTCCCTGCGCGGGCGGCGTCTTTCGTTCCCGGGCGGCGGGAGGCCGTCGTGCGCGTTCCCCGCGCCGCCCGGCACCATCCGTCCCGGGATCGCCCATGTTCAGCACGAGCCCCCTCGACTGGGGGCTGGTCCTCCTCTACTTCGGCTTCCTCGCCGCCGTCTGGGCGGGCGCGCTGCGCCGGCGCCCCGGCGCGCTGGAGTACCTCGTCGCCGGCCGGCGCGTCACCCTGCCGGCGCTGGTGGCCACGCTGGTGGCCACCTGGTACGGCGGCATCCTCGGCGTCGGCGAGTACTCCTGGCGCCACGGCCTGGCCAACTGGCTGGTCTTCGGCGTGCCGTACTACGTCGGCGCCCTGCTCTTCGCGTTCCTCTTCGCGAAGCGGGCGCGGGAGGCGCGACTCTACACCCTGCCCGACCTGCTCGACCGCGCCTACGGCCGCGGCCCGGCGCTCATGGGCGCGCTGGCCGTCTTCGTCGCGGCGCAGCCGGCCGCCTACGTGCTCATGCTCGGCACGCTCTTCGCCGCCATGACCGGCTGGCCGCTGTCGCCGTGCATCCTCGGCGCCGCGGTGCTGTCGCTCTTCTACGTCGACAAGGGCGGCATGCGCACCGTGGTCCTCACCGACCGGGTGCAGTTCGTGCTCATGTACGCGGGCTTCGCCGTGCTGCTCGGCTTCCTCGTCGCGCAGCACGGCGGGCCCGGCTTCCTGCGCGCGCACCTGCCCGCCACGCACCTCACCTGGCACGGCGGCAACGCCCCGCAGGCCATCCTCGTCTGGTACTTCATCGCCCTGTCGGCGCTGGTGGACCCCGGCTTCTGGCAGCGCGCCTACGCCGCGCGCGACCCGCGCGTGGCGCGGAACGCGGTGCTGTGGTCGGTGGCGTGCTGGGCGGTGTTCGATCTCATGACCACGACCGCGGGGCTGTACGCCCGGGCGCTGCTGCCCGAGCTGCGCGACCCCGTCTTCGCCTTCCCCGAGCTGGCGCGGATCGCCCTGCCGCCGTTCGCGCTCGGCCTCTTCTACGTGGGGATGATCGCCACGGTGATGAGCACCATCGACTCCTACGGCTTCATCGCCGCCGCCACCGTCGGCCGCGACCTGGTGTGGCGCATGGTGCGCGGCGACGAGGACCGCGTGCCGCGCTGGACGCGGTGGGGCCTGTGGCTGTCCACCGCCTTCGCCGCGGCGCTGGCGCTGCTCAGCCCCAGCGTCGTCGCCCTGTGGCACGGCCTCGGCTCCATCGTCACGCCCACGCTCCTGCTGCCGGTCGGCACCGCCCTGCTCGGCCGGGGCCGGCTGGGGCCGCGCGGGACGCTGGCCGCCATGATCCTGCCCTTCGTCCTCTCGCTCGCCTGGGTGCTGCTCGGGGCGTTCCCGCCACCGGGTCGCCCGGGCAACTACCCCTTGTCCATCGAACCCATCTACGTCGGGCTGGCCGCGTCGCTGCTCGTCTACGCGGCGGGTTGGCTCGCGCGCCAGCCGAGGTGATCGCCATGACCCGCATCCCGCTCGCGCCGGTGCTGCTCGCCGGCCTGCTGCTCACGCCGGGCCCGGCCGGCGGCGCCGCCGCGCCGCCGGAGAGCCCGGACACCCTGCGCCGCATCGTGCCCCTGCCCGAGGTGGTGGTGAGCACGACCCGTCTCGACGACCGCGCCCCGCTCGCCCGCGCCACGCTCGCGCGCGAGGAGATCTCGCGCCGCAACACCGGGCAGGACACGCCCATGCTGCTGGCCACCCTGCCGGGGGCCTACGCCTACTCCGACGCCGGCCACGGCATCGGCTACTCCTATCTCTCGGTGCGCGGCTTCCCGCAGCGGCGCATCAGCGTGCTCGTCAACGGCGTGCCGCTGAACGACCCCGAGTCGCACGAGGTGTGGTGGATCGACCACCCCGACCTGCTGGCCTCCGCCGGCGAGGTCCAGCTCCAGCGCGGCGTCGGCTCCGCCCTCTACGGCGGCGCCTCGCTCGGGGGCACGGTGGCGCTCGAGACCGCGCCGTTCCGCGAGACGCCGGCCGCCTCGGCCACGGTCGGCTACGGCTCGTGGGAGACCAAGCGCCTGATGCTGGAGACCGAGTCCGGCCGGCTGGCCGGCGGCTGGAGCACCTACGGGCGCTACTCGCGCATCGAGACCCAGGGCTACCGCGAGCGCTCGTGGTCGAAGCTCTGGTCCTACGCCCTGTCGGCCCGACGGGTGACGGAGCGCCACGCGTTCCGCCTCAACCTCTACGGCGGGCCCGCGGAGACGCACCTCGCCTACCTCGGCGTGCCGCGGGCGAACCTCGAGGGCCGCGTCACCGGCGACGCCGACCGCGACCGGCGCGCCAACCCCATCACCTACGACAACGAGCGCGACCGCTTCTTCGAGCCGCACTACGAGCTGGTCCACACCTGGACGCCGCGCGCCGGGCTGACCGCCACGCAGACGCTGTTCTGGTTCGACGGCAAGGGCTGGTACGACGAGCGGCGCACCGGCCGCGCGCTGGCCGACTTCCGGCTCGAGCCGTGGTGGACGAGCGACTCCACGCTGGCCCCGCGCGCCTACTACGCGCGGGACGAGGCCGGCGCGCTGGTGCGCGACTCGCTGGGCCGCGTGCGGCTCGAGCGCTTCGACCTGGTGCGGCGCCGCACCGTGGCCAACCGCCACTACGGCTGGGTGCCGCGCCTGCGCGTGGAGCACGCCGGCGGCACGCTCACCGTCGGCGGCGAGCTGCGCGCCCACGACGGCCGGCACTGGGGCGAGGTCGTGACCGGCGACGGGCTGCCTCCGGGCACGGCGCCCGGGCACAAGTACTACGACTACCACCCGCGCACCCTCTCGGCCGCGCTTTACCTGCGCGAGGAGTGGCGGCCGGCCGAGCGGCTCACCGTGCTCGCCGACCTCGGCTGGCGCCACCAGGCCTACCGCATGCGGGGCGACGCCTTCGACGGCATCCGCTTCGACCAGGACTACGACTTCGCCCTGCCGCGCCTCGGCGTCACGTTCGCGCCGGATGCGCGCTGGACGCTGTTCGCCGCCTGGGCGGCCTCGGGCCGCGAGCCGGCCTTCCGCGACCTCTACGACGCCGAGGGCCCCGGCAGCGTGCCCCTGTACCGCGTCCACGACGTGGTCAACAACGTCTACGCGGACCCGCTCGTCCGCCCCGAGCGCGTGCACGACTGGGAGGCGGGCGCCTCGTGGCGGAGCGAGAGCGCGGCGGCGAGCCTGAACCTGTTCCGCATGGACTTCCGCGACGAGCTGGTCTACGCGGGGCAGTTCGACACCGACCTCGGCTACCCCATCCTCGGCAACGCCGCGCGCTCCGTGCACCAGGGCGCCGAACTGGCGGCGCGGGCCGTGCGGCCGCTCGGCGGCGGCGCGCGGCTCGAGCTGGACGGCAACGCCACGCTGAGCGACAACCACTTCGTCGAGTACCGCGAGGCCTGGGGGGCGGACCCGCAGGACGTCGTCGCGTACGACGGCAACGCGCTCGGGTTGTTCCCCGCCGTGCTCGTCAACCTCTCGGCGCGCGCGGCGTGGCGCGGCCTCGCCGCCGGGCTGGACCTGCGGCACGCGGGCCGCATGTACCTCGACAACGGCGAGGACCTGGCGGCCAGCATCGGCCCCCGCACGGTGCTGGACGCGAGCCTGGCCTGGGGCATCCCGGCCGGCGACGGCGCCCGGGCGGAACTGACGCTGCGGGTCACGAACCTGCTCGACGAGCGCTACGCCGCCGGCGGCTACATGGACTGGGACGAGGACGGCACCCCTTCGCCCCGGTTCATCCCGGCCGCCACCCGGGGCTTCTACACGCAGGTCACCGTGGCCCGCTGAGCGCCGCGGCGGCCCCGGCCGGATTCCGGTTGGACGGTCCCGGGCCGCGGGCTATCGTGGGCGGCACACGACCGCCCGCGGCGACGGGGCCGCGGACCGGAACAGCGGAGGCGGAATGGACCAGGCACAGCGGGAACAGCCGGCAGGCGCGCCGGTCTCCGGCGCCACGCCGGGGGGGTCGGCCGCCCGCGCGGTCGAGCACGGTCGCGCCTTCTGGACCTCCGTCGGGGTCCTGACCGTCATCGGGATCGCGCTGGTCCCCGTGGTGCTCCTCGTCTCCATCCTCGTCACGCTGGCCGGCCGTTAGCAAGGCTGTGCGCGCAGTAGCGAGAGCGGGCCCATCTGGGCCCGCTCTCGCTATTGTGTTGTAAATAAACAGGTTATGTATTCTTGACAAGATGACTGTCAAACATTATTGTTCTTCGGTCATTTTTGAGTGCGGTCATTCTTGGATAACGGTCAGAAAGGCAGACATGCACGAGGAGACTTCACGCAGGGAGCGCAAGAAGGACGAGACGCGGCACCGCATCTTCCACGCGGCGGTCGACCTCTTCCGCGAGCGCGGCTTCGAGCACACCACGGTGGACGACATCACCGAGAAGGCGGACGTCGCCAAGGGGACGTTCTTCAACCACTTCCCCCGCAAGGAGTCCGTGCTCGCCTACCTCTCCGAGACGCGCCTCGCGGCGATCGAGGAGGGCATCGGGCGCGTCTACGAGGAAGACCGGGACGCGCGCGAGAAGCTCGTCGAGGTCTACCGGATGGCCGCCTCGGCCTACGAGGAGGACCAGGAGCTCGCCCGCTTCGTGCTCGTCGAGCTGATGCGACGGGCCTTCGGCCCCAACGAGGAGCTGGCCATCCGCTGGCACGCGATCGTCGAGACGCTCCTGCGCCAGGGCCGGGATCGCGGCGAGGTGCGCGCCGACGTCCCCTTCGAGCGCGCCGAGTCGCTCCTCACCGGCGTCTACTTCGCCACGCTGTTCCAGTGGGCCTGCTGCCGGGACGGCATCGCCCGGCAGCTCCACCCCTGCTTCGACCTCCAGGAGGAGCTGCGGGCCCGTCTCACCCTGCTGATGGAGGGCTTCGCGCCATGAACCGACTCCCCCCCTGGACCTCCCTCCTGCTGGCCGCGGCCCTGCTGGCCCCGGCGCCGGCGGGGGCGAAGCGGGTCGCGCCGCCGGGCCCGGTCACCGACACGCTGCGGCTCACGCTCGACGACGCCATCCTGCGGGCGCTGGCCCGCAGCGAGGACATGCGCACGGCCCGCGCGAACGTGAAGCAGACGAGCGGACAGGTCTTCCAGGCCGCCTCGGCGGCGCTGCCGCAGGTCTCGGGCAGCGTCCTCTACGACCGCCGCATCGAGAGCCTCTACGACAACTTCGGCTCGATGGCCTCCGACAGCGGCGACGACGAGATGAGCGGCCTCATCGCCATGTTCGCCTCGAAGAACACCTGGACGGCCACGCTGAGCGCGCAGCAGCTGGTGTGGTCGGGCGGCAAGGTGGGCGCCGCCCTCGCCACGGCGCGCGCCGCCAACCGGGCCGCGCAGGCCAACGAGCGGGAGGCCGCGGCGGCGGTGCGGTTCGAGGTGCGCCGGGCCTACTACGACGCGGTCCACGCCGGACGCCTGGTGGCCATCGCCGAGAGCGCGCTCGAGCAGGCGCGCGCCCACCTCGCGCAGGTGCGTGCCGGGCGCCGCGAGGGCACGCGCTCCGAGTACGAGCTGCTGCGCGCCGAGGTGGACGCCGCCAACCAGGAGCCGGGCGTGATCGCCGCGCGCAACGGCCACGACCTCGCCCGGCTCGACCTGATGCGGCTCGTGGACGCGCCGCTCGAGCAGCCGCTGGACCTGCTCACCCCGCTCGTGTCCGCGGACGGCACCGTGCCGGTGGTCACCGACCTCTCCACCGCGGTGGACGCCCGTCCGGCGGTGACGGCGGCGAACCAGCTGGTCGAGGCGCGCCGGCTGGCGGTGAAGCTGTACCGCAGCCAGTACTGGCCCAGCCTCTACGCCTCGAGCAGCATCTCCCACGTCGCCTACCCGGCCGACTTCTGGCCGAACCGCCGCCAGTTCTGGCGCAGCTGGGACGCCTACCTGACGCTCGACGTGCCCATCTTCAACGGCTTCCGCACCCACGGGCAGGTGGTCGAGGCCAGGGCCGAGTACGAGAAGGCCCGGGCCGCGCGCGACCTGGCCGTGAAGGGCGCGGCCATCGAGGCGGTCCAGGCCCGCGGCGAGATCGAGCGCGCGCAGACCACGCTGCTGGCGCGGCGCGAGACCGTGCGCCAGGCGCGGCGCGCCTGGGAGCTGGCCCGGGTGCGCTACACGAACGGCATGTCCACGCAGATCGAGGTCTCGGACGCGCGGCTGCAGCTGCAGTCGTCCGAGGTCAACGAGGTCCGGGCGATGCGGGACTACCTCCTGGCCATCGCCCAGCTCGAGCGCGCCGTGGGACGGCCGCTGTCCGTCGAGCGCCGCCCGCTCGAGCAGCTCGCCCCCGTCTCCAACCCCGAGGGAACACGCTGATGGATACGCGCCTGACGATGCGAGTGGCGGCCGCCGCCCTGCTGGCGGCCCTGGTGGCCGGCTGCGGCGGGAAGCAGCAGGCCGAGGCCGGGCCGGACCCGGTCGTGCTGACCGCGAGCGACCTGGTCACGGTGACGCGGGCCGACGTCGAGAGCGGAGTGCCGGTGCAGGGGACGCTGCGGCCGCTGGCCGACGTGACCCTCCTCGCCCCGGTCGGGGACGTCGTCGAGGAGATGCTGGTGCAGGAGGGCCAGGCGGTGCGACCGGGCCAGGTGCTGGCGCGCATGCGCACGACCTCGGTCGCGCCGGCCGCGGCCGGCGCCGAGGCGCAGCGGCGCGTGGCCGCCGCCGACCTGCAGCGCATGCGCAACCTGTTCCAGGAGGGCGCGGTCTCCGAGCGCGACGTCGAGGGCGCCGAGGCCCAGCTCAAGGCCGCCGAGGCCGGCGCCGCCGCGGCGCAGAAGCGCCTCGACGAGTCCGCGGTGCGCGCCCCGTTCGCCGGCGTCGTCGCCCGGCGCTTCCTGCAGGCCGGCGACCGGACCGCCGACGGCGACCCGTTGTTCCGCGTCGTGAACACCGACCAGCTGGAGTTCACCGCCAGCGTGACCACCGAGGCGCTCGGCCGGCTGAAGCCCGGTGCGCCCGTGGAGCTCACCGTGAGCGGGACGAACGGCCTGCGGATCGCCGGCCGCGTCTCGCGCGTGAACGCCACCGTGGACGAGGCGACGCGGCAGGTGAAGGTCTACGTGGTCGTGCCCAACCGCGACCGCCGGCTCGCCGGCGACATGTTCGCCAGCGGGCGCATCGTGCTCGAGCGCGCGGCGAACGCCATCGCCGTCCCGGCCGGCGCGGCGAAGGCCGCCCCCGGCGGCGGGCAACAGGTCTGGGTGGTGGCGGGCGGCAAGCTGAGCCGCCGCCCCATCGCCGTCGGGCTGAGCGACGAGCTGCGCGACCTCGTCGAGGTGAAGGACGGGCTGCGCGAGGGCGAGAAGGTCGTGGCCAGCCGGATCGAGGGCCTGGTGGACGGCCAGCCGGTGCAGCTGCAGAAGGACGCCGCCGCGGGGGCCGCGACGCCCCCGCCCGTGGCGCGCCCGGACCCGCCTTCGGCGGGCGACACGGCCGTCCCGGCGACGGCCGGGAGCGAGGGGACGAGGTAGCCCATGTTCCTGAGCGATCTCTCCATCAAGCGCCCGGTCCTCGCGACCATGATGATCGCGGCGCTCGTCGTGCTGGGCGCGTTCGCGTTGCGGCGGCTGGCCATCGACCTGTGGCCGAACGTGGACATGCCCTTCGTCGCCATCCAGACCTACTACACCGGCGCGTCCCCCGAGGCGGTGGAGCGCGAGGTCACCAAGAAGATCGAGGAGGCGGTCAACTCCTCCGAGGGCGTCAAGACCGTGCAGTCCGTCTCGGCCGAAGGCTACTCGATGGTCTTCATCGAATTCCGCCTCGGCATCGACGTCATGGACGCGCAGGCCGACGTGCGCGCCAAGGTGGACGCCGTCCGCAAGGACCTCCCCACCGACATCGACCCGCCCGTGGTCACGCGCTTCGACGTCCAGGACGAGCCCATCATGAGCTTCTCGGTGCGCGGCCGGGGCTGGGTGATGCGCGACCTGACGCGCCTGGCCGAGGAGACCGTCAGCCGGCGCATCGAGAGCATCCCCGGCGTGGGCGGCGTGAACGTCGTCGGCGGCCTGCGCCGCGAGATCCACGTGCTGCTGCTGCCCGACCGCATGAACGCGCTCGGCGTCACGCCCGACATGGTCGTGGCCGCCGTGCAGCGCGAGAACGCCGACGTGCCCGCCGGCCGCGTCGAGAAGGGCCCGCGCGAGGACCTGGTGCGCGTCAAGGGCCGCATCGCGGACCCCCGCGACTTCGCCGGCGTGGTCGTCGCCACCCGCAACGGCGCGCCCATCCGGCTCGCCGACGTGGCCCGCATCGAGGACGCGCAGGAGGAGGAGCGCGACGTCGCCTTCGTCGACGGCGAGCGCACCGTGGCCGTCGAGGTCCGCAAGATCTCCGGCGGCAACACCGTGCAGATCGCCGACGAGGTGAACAAGGCCATCGTCGAGTTGAACCGCACGCTGCCGCCCGGCGTGGAGCTCGAGTCCATCCAGGACAACTCGGTCTGGATCCGCCACTCGGTGGACGACGTCAAGAAGACGCTGGTCGAGGGCGGCCTGCTCACCATCCTCATCGTCTTCCTGTTCCTCAACTCCTGGCGCTCCACCGTCATCACCGGCCTCACCCTGCCGGTGTCGGTCATCTCGGCCTTCCTGGCCGTCTACGCCTTCGGCTTCACCCTCAACATGATGACCCTGATGGCGCTGTCGCTGTCCATAGGCATCCTCATCGACGACGCCATCGTGGTGCGGGAGAACATCGTCCGCCACCTCGAGCGCGGCGAGGACCACTTCACGGCCGCCCGCAACGGCACGAGCGAGATCGGCTTCGCCGTGCTCGCCACCTCGCTGTCCATCCTCGCGGTGTTCATCCCGGTGGCGTTCATGGGCGGCATCATCGGCCGCTTCTTCTACCAGTTCGGCATCACCGTGGCCTTCGCCGTGGCGGTGTCGCTGTTCGCCTCGTTCACCCTCGACCCGATGCTGTCGTCGCGCTGGTACGACCCGGACGCCGAGGGCCGGGGGCACCGGGGCTGGCTCGGCCGCGTGCTGACGCGCTTCAACGACGGGTTCGCCCGCGTCGGCGTCCGCTACCGGAGCCTGGTCGGCTGGGCGCTCGACCACCGCGGTCTGACCCTGGTCATCGCCCTGGTCTCGCTCGTGCTCGCGCTGGCCATGCCGGCCGCGGGCATCGTCGGCGGCAAGTTCATGCCGGACTCCGACGACGAGGAGACCAACGTCGACTTCGAGACACCGGTCGGCTCCTCGCTGACCTACACGCAGGGCAGGGCGCTCGAGATCGAGCGCCACCTCAGGACGCTGCCCGAGGTCATGTACTGCTACACCACCATCGGCGGGGCCGCGCAGAACAACTCGGTCTCGGCCGGGAACATCTACGTCAAGCTCACCCCCAAGGACGAGCGGAGGCGCTCGCAGCAGGAGCTGGAGCGCGACCTGCGGCTGGTCCTGCCCCGGTTCCGTGGCGTGAACGCGCGCATCGTGCAGGCCGGCTTCGGCGGCACCTCGGCGCCCATCGAGCTCCTCGTCCAGGGACCCGACCTCGTCGAGTTGCGGCGCGTCTCGGGCGAGATCATGACGGCCATCCGGGACGTGCCCGGCCTGGTCGAGTTGAAGTCCACGCTCGAGGAGCAGAAGCCCGAGTGGGTGGTGGACGTGGACCGCAAGCTCGCCGCCGACGTCGGCCTCTCGGTGGGCGCGGTCAGCGCCTCGCTGCGGCCGGTGCTCGCCGGCCAGAAGGCCGGCGACTGGGAGGACGCCGCGGGGGTCGCCAGCGACGTGCTGGTGCGCCTGGCGCCCGAGTACCGGACGTCGCGCGACGACCTCGCCCGCGTCCCCGTGGCCACCGGCCAGGTGAACCCGCGCACCGGCCAGCTGGTCATGGTGCCGCTGGGCCAGGTGGCGAGCCTGCGCTACGGCGCGGCCCCGAACCAGATCGACCGGCGCAACCTCGAGCGCATCGCCACCATCGAGGGCAGCTACCAGGGTCGCCCGCTGACCGCCGTCATCGGCGACGTGCAGACACGCCTGAAGACGGTGCCGCTGCCGCCCGGCTACCGCACCAGCTTCAGCGGCGAGCAGGAGATGTTCACCGAGACCGTCGGCTACATGGTCGAGGCGCTCCTGCTGGCGATCATCTTCATCTACCTGATCCTCGCCTCGCAGTTCGGCAGCTTCACGCAGCCGCTGGCCATCATGTTCTCGCTGCCCCTGGCCCTGCTCGGCGTCATGCTCGGGCTGGCGCTGGGACGCAGCTCGCTCAACATGATGAGCATGGTGGGCGTCATCATGCTCATGGGCCTGGTGGTGAAGAACGCCATCCTGCTGGTGGACTTCGCCAACAAGGCGCGCGACCGCGGCACCGACCGCACGCAGGCGCTGGTGGACGCGGGGCAGCTGCGGCTGCGCCCCATCGTCATGACCACGCTGGCGATGATCTTCGGCATGCTGCCGACGGCGCTCGCGCTGGGCTCGGGCGCGGAGTTCCGCGCCCCGATGGCCTACGCGGTGATCGGCGGCCTCATCACCTCGACCCTGCTCACCCTCATCGTCGTGCCGGTGGTCTACACCTACTTCGACGACTTCGGCGACTGGTTCGGCTCGTGGGCCATGCGCTTCACCAAGCGGCCGGACGAGTACCAGGAGTACCTGGAGTACCGCCGCACGCACGGCCACGCCCCGCCGAAGGTGAAGAAGTCGCAGCCGCCGGCGGCGGAGCAGGCCTAGCGAGCGGCCCGGGCGGCTCCGGCCGCCCGGGCACGCGGGGCCCGTGGTCGGGAACGACCGCGGGCCCCGCGACGTCGCGGGGCCCGCACTCAGGAGGCGACGGCGAGCCTCGTGGCCTTCCGGCCCAGGGCGGTGAGGGCCACGCCCGGCTCGTGCGGGTCCACCCAGCGCAGCCGGGCCGAACGCCGCACGGCGCCCGACGGCTCGCCGCGCCAGACCTCCGCCTCGATCGCCCGGTGCGTGACGGCGTGGCGGAGCGTGATCCCCGTCGGCTCCAGGCGCGCGCGCAGCCCCAGTTCCGCCAGCCGCCGCCGCAGCGCCGCCGCCGCAGCGCCGCCGCCCGGCTCCACCGTGGGCGGTTCCCACAGCCCCGCCATGAGCGGGCCCTCGCGGCGCGTCATCAGCACCCGGCCGCGCCGGACGAGCAGCGCGCAGGCCAGCCGCACCCGCTCCGTCGCGCGGCGCGGCACGGCCGGCGGGAAGCGGTCCGCCTGCCCCAGCGCCCGCGCGCGGCAGTGGCGCCGCAGGGGGCAGTCCGCGCAGCGGGGCGCGCGCGGCAGGCAGACGGTGGCGCCCAGCTCCATGAGCGCCTGGTTCCAGTCGCCCGGGCGCGCGGCGGGGACGAGCGCCGCCGCCCGCTCCCACAGCGCGCGCGCCCCGGCCGCCTCGCGCACCGAGACGGGCAGGGCGTCGAGACGCGACAGCACCCGCGCGGCGTTGCCGTCGAGGGCCGGCAGGGCCCGGCCGTAGGCGATCGAGAGCACCGCCCCGGCGGTGTAGCGCCCCACCCCGGGCAGCCGCGCGAAGGCGGCGGGGTCGTCGGGCACGCGGGCGGCGTGCTCGCGCACCACCTCGCGCGCCGCCGCGTGCAGCGAGCGGGCGCGCCGGTAGTAGCCGAGCCCCGACCAGGCGGCGAGCACGTCGGCCGCGCGGGCGCGCGCCAGCGCGCGCAGCGTCGGGAAGCGCGCGAGGAAGGCGCGGTAGTAGGGCGTGGCCGTGGCGACCCGGGTCTGCTGGAGCATCACCTCCGAGACCCAGACGCGGTACGGGTCGCGCGCGCCGCGCCACGGCAGCGCGCGGCGGCGGCGCGCGTACCAGCCGAGCAGCGCGCGCTGGAGCGCGCGGCCGGGCACCTCAGCGACCGGGGCGGACCGGCCCCGCGGGGGCGTCCTTGAGGTTCGGCGTCGCCACCTGGGTGCCCGTCCACGCGCAGGTCAGCGGATGGCCGCAGCGGGGGCAGGGGAACCTGGCGGCGGCGCCCTCCTCGTCGGAGGGCATCCAGCGCTCGACCTTCACCTGGCAGCCCGGCACGTAGCAGAGATACACGCAGAGAGGCATCGTCGTTCTCCCGTCAGGCCCGCGCCGGCGGGCCACCGCCCGCCGGGACATCCACCCGCGCAGTGTAGCCGAATCCGGCGGCTTCCGCCGCCCGGGCGTGGAGCTCAGTCGAGGGCGCGGGCCAGCCAGCGCAGCGTGTTGAGGGCGAACTTCTCGTTGTCCAGGTCGGGGCGGTTCAGGCCGATGCGCAGGCGGTCCTGGCCGCGCCGCAGGGCCTCGTCGCCCAGCAGGAACTGGGCGCTCAGCATCGAGCCCTCGCCCAGCGCGACGACGCGCCCCCGGCCGAAGGCGAACGCCACGGCCTGGAAGCGCCCCATCGCCGGGGCGGAGCCGGGGGTCCGCGGCACCGAGGTCGTGTCGGCCTTCGCCCGCAGCCGGGGGTCGGTCTCGCGCCGCGCGTCGGGCGTGAACGGCACGTCCCACGCGGACGGCCCCAGCTTGAGCAGGCCGCGGCTGCCCGGCGGCCCGGTCAGCGACTGCCCGCTGAAGGCGACGACGCGGTCCACCCGCTCGGCGCGGCCGCGGCCGCGCAGGATGGCGTGGTCGCCCAGCGCGCCCTGGTCGCGCCGGTGCAGGATGCAGCCCTGGTTGTTCATCTCGGGGTCCACGCGGCGCGTGTCCAGCGCGTAGCCCTTGCCCATCTCCACGCCGAAGCGCCGCGCGAGGCTGTCCATGGCCGAGGCGTACGGCGCGGGGTCGGCGACCAGGAGCAGCGAGCCGCCGGCGCGCACCCAGTCGCGCACGGCGTCGCACTCGGCGGGACGGAAGGCGGAGTGGCGGGCCGCGGGCACGTCCGCCCGCGCCGCGCCCAGGGCGTTCGCCACCACGAGCACGTCGCAGTTCCGCAGCAGCGAGGGCGAGAACGGCTGCGCGCCGGGGACGATCCGCATGCCGTCCGCCTCGAGCAGCGCCGTCAGGCCGCGGTAGAAGCCCCTCGCCGTGAAGTGGTTGTGATGGGCCTCGTCCACCATCACGATGGGGCGGCGCGCCGTGAACGCGGGCCGCGCGACCTGCGGGGCGTAGGTCGAGTCCGGCACCTGCACCTGCGCGCGGGCCGCCGGCGCGGCCGCGGCCGCGAGCGCGAGCGCGAACAGCAGGGCGGGGACGAGCGTGCGTCTCATGC
>CAZSQE010000008.1:0-19347 GCA_964608905.1 uncultured bacterium
TGCCGCTGCTCTCCGACCCCTCCGACCCCATCGCCCCCCAGGTGGTCGCCGGGCTGCTGCAGAAGGTGGTGATGAGCGCCATGCCGGACCTGTTCATGGGCGGCGGGGTGGATCAGTTCGAGCGCTACACGGGGCCGCTCACGCCACGCCAGCGCCAGGCGGTGGACCAGTGGCTGCCGCAGCTGCGGGCCCGGTCCCAGGGCGGGCCCGCGGGCGCCGTCGCGGACGCCGGGGCCGGCCGCGACTCCGCCGCCGGGGCCGCCGGGCTCGGCGGGCTGGTGCGGACCGAGGTCGTCCCCGTGCTCGGCCGCAGGAACGACACGAACATCATCTCGTTCTACGCCGCCGCCATCGCCGTGATGTTCCTGCTCTTCACCGCCAGCGCCGTGGCCGGCACGCTGCTCGACGAGGTCGACTCCGGCACGCTCGAGCGCGTGCTCTCCACCCGGGTCGGCATGACCGGCCTGCTCGCCGGCAAGTGGGTCTGGCTCACGCTGCTCGGGATGCTGCAGATCACGGTGATGTTCGTCTACGGGATGCTGGCCTTCCGGCTCGACCTGCTCTCCCACCTGCCGGGCTTCGCGGTGATGACCCTCTTCACCGCCGCCACCGCCGCGGCCTTCGGGCTCTTCCTCGCCTCGCTCTGCCGCACGCGCGCCCAACTCGGCGGCTTCTCGCTGCTCGTCATCCTCGTCATGTCGGCGCTGGGCGGCAGCATGTTCCCGCGCTTCCTCATGACCCCGGCCATGCAGAAGGCCGGGCTCCTCACCTTCAACGCCTGGGCGCTCGACGGCTACGTCAAGGTGTTCTGGCGGGAGGCGCCGCTCGGCGCCCTGCTGCCGCAGCTCGGCGTGCTGGCGGCGTTCCTCGTCGCCTTCCTGGCGCTGGCGCGCCTGTTCGCCCGCCGCTGGGAACGCGCCTGAGCGGACGGGCCGCCGCTCAGCCCCGTCCCGCCTCGAAGTCGGCCACGAGCGCCTCCGCCCGCGCGCACAGCCCGGGCAGCGCCGCGGCCACCGCCGGCGTCATCGGACCGCCGATGGTCCACGGGTCGAGCACCTCGACGGCGAGGATGCGCACGCGCCGCGGGAAGTCGAGCCCGAGCCGCGCCGCGAGGTCCAGCATCTCGGGCAGGCCGGCGAAGTGCGGCGAGGGCGACTCGACCCGCCTGAGCGTGGCGGGGTCGATCTCGTGGACCGCGCCCACCGGGTGGCGCCCGGTGCAGGCGGCGTCGAGCACGACCGCGGCGTCGTAGCCGGTCATCTCGTCGATCAGGGCGAGGCCGTGCAGCGCCGTGGCGGCCACGGTGGCGCGCCCGGCGAGGCGCGGCGCCAGCTCGCGCACGGCGAGGTGTCCGACGGCGTCGTCCGCCATCAGGTCGTTGCCCAGCCCCAGCACGAGGATGCGCACGGGCGGGGACGGCTCAGGCGCGGCCGCGGGCCGCCTGCAGGCCGGTCCAGAACGACTTGTGCAGGAAGCTCCGCTCGTCCAGCGCGCACAGCCGCGCGAACATCGCCCGGTTCACGGTGAAGGCGAGCGTGTCGGGCGGCAGGTAGCGGCGCATCGCCGAGTCGGTGGCGCCGATGGTGGCCGCCGGGGCCTCCCCCTCGGGCCCGAGCAGCTGGCTGCAGCCCGAGCCGAAGGGCGCCGTGACCATCACCGGGTCGTCGGGCCCGGCGTCGTAGTTGGCGCCGACGACGAGGGCGGCGAGCCGGTCGGGGTCCACGAAGAACGTGACCGACTCGAGGTGCGCGTCCTGGCCGGGGCGCAGCGGCCCGATGAGCACGTTGGGGTGGACGGGCCGCCGCGTCCGGCGGCGCTCCACCCAGCGCGTCATCAGCTCGCGCGAGCGCTTGAGGCCCTCCTCCTCCACCAGGAAGGTGACCAGGTCCTCGGGCGGGCGCACGTGGCGCCCGAACAGGCACGGGGCGGCGCCGCGGCAGCCGTGCGCCTCCCAGGTGAGGTGGAGCGTGCGGCCGCGCAGCCAGTCCTTGTAGAAGGCGAAGACGCAGGTGTGCGTGCCCGGCACGGGCCGCACGCACGGCTCGAAGGCCGCGGCGTCCGGCGCGTCGTACAGGCCGACGGGCGGGGTCTCGAGCCCCAGGCTGTCCAGCAGGTGGCTGGGATCGGGCGGCATGACGGACCTCCTCCTGCTCGCTCCACGGCCGGGGTGCGCGTGCCGGCACGGGCCGCCGGGCACCGGCGGCCCGTCCGGGGGCGACCGGGGCCGCCGGCGGCGGCCCCGGCCTCATCCCTCCCGCTCAGCGCGGGTCGCGGCGAATCTCCCGCACGAGGCGGTGCTCCGGGTCGTAGATGCGCGCGACGAGCGGCATCTCGCCCGGCAGTGCGTGGGTGGCGCAGCCGAAGCACGGGTCGTAGGCGCGGAACGCCATCTCGACCTTGTTCAGCAGGCCCTCGGTGATCTGGCCCTTCGAGATCACGCCCTTGGCCGCCTTGTCCACGCTCATCGCGATGCGGGCCGCGTTGTTCTGGGTCGCCACGATGAGGTTGGCCATGGTGACGAGGCCCTTCTCGTCGGTCGCGTAGTGGTGGTAGAGCGTGCCGCGCGGCGCCTCGACCACGCCGAAGCCCTCCGTCGGCTTCTGCGTCGGGATCGTGCGGATGTCCTTGCCGGTGATCTCCGGGTCGTTCAGCAGCTCGACCATGTGCTCGGCCGCGTAGAGCAGCTCGACGGCGCGGGCCCAGTGGTTGGCCAGCGTGTGGTGCACCGGCTTGCCGCCCAGCGTCTTGAAGTAGTCCTCGTAGCCCCTCTGCGCCAGCGGCGTGGCCATGCCGTCGGCGGCGTTCAGGCGCGCCATCGGCGCCACCGCGAACAGGCTGGTCTCCGGCCCGTCCACGAAGCCCTTCCAGCCCAGCTTCTTCAGGAACGGGAACTTGATGTAGCTCCACGGCTCGACGTGCTCGCCGACGTAGTCGCCGTACTGCTGCGCCGGGAACTTCGCGTACTCCTTGCCCGACGGGTCCACGACGCGGATCAGCCCGTCGTAGAAGTTCACCTTGTTCTGCGCGTCCACCAGGCCCATGTAGTAGGTCTTGTGGGTGTAGGCGTCCGAGGTGACGAGCTTCACGTACTCCGGGTTGTCCAGGATGATCGAGCGGATGGTCTTGAGCGTGAACTCGCCGAAGGCCACCGCGTCCTTCGCCAGTTCCTGGAACGGCCCGAGGTCCGAGGGCGCCAGGCCCTTCGAGACGCCGCCCGGCAGGCCGAGCACGGGGTGGATCACCTTGCCGCCGAAGTACGCGATCAGCTCGCGCACGCGACGCCGCATGCTGATGACCTGCTTGCCGATGTCGAGACCGACCGTCTCGATGACGCCGATCACGTTGCGCTTGGCCGCCGGCGCCTCCGGCCCGACGATGAAGTCGGGGCCGCCGAGGATGTACAGGTGCAGCGCGTGGTCCTCGAAGGTGAAGGCGTCGTAGACCAGCTGGCGGATCTTCTTCGCCGCCGGGGGCGGCTCGACCTTGTAGAGGTCGTCGAGCGCCTTGGTGGCGGCCATGTGGTGCGCGGTCGGGCACACGCCGCAGATGCGGCTGGTGATCTGCGGCATCTCCTCCGCCGGCCGGCCGAGGCTGAACACCTCGAAGCCGCGCATCTCGGGGATCTGCAGGTAGGCGTGCTCGACGTCGCCCTGCGCGTCCAGGAAGATGTCGATCTTGCCGTGCCCCTCGAGGCGCGAGATCGGGTCGATGCTGACGCGCTTCCCGCCTTTCGCCACTGCTCCGCTTCCAGGATTCATGGGCTCGTGTTCTCCGTTCTCAACGGCCTGGCCGTAGGGTTTCCCGTCGTCCGCGGGCCGCTCAGCGTCCGCCCTCGCCCGCGCCGGCGAGCACCGGCGCGACGTTGACGAGCTCCGACCCGATCCCCAGCTTGCCGCGCGGCACGCCCAGTGCCAGCCCGACCAGCTGCGTGAAGTACATCACCGGCATCTTGAAGTCCGTGCCGAAGTCGCTGTTCACCTGCGTCTGGTAGCACTCCAGGTTGACCTGGCAGAGCGGGCAGGCGGTGACGATGAGCGACGCGCCCGACCGCACCGCGCTGTCGAGGACGTTCCGCACCATGCTCAGCGCCGCCTCGCGGTTGGTGATGAGCAGCGCCGCGCTGCAGCAGCGGAGCCTGAAGTCGAAGGACGCCGGCTCCGCGCCGATCGCGGTCATCAGGTCCTCGAAGAAGCGCGGCGACTCGACGTCCTCGTGGTCCTTGCGCGGGCGCAGGATCTGGCAGCCGTAGTAGGCCGCCACCTTGAGGCCGGTGAGCGGCTTCTTCACCCGCTGCTTGATCTCCTCGAGCCCGACGTCCTTGACCATCACGTCGAGCAGGTGCCGCGCCTCGGAGGTCCCGCGGAACGTCAGGTTGTCCTCGGCCAGCGCCTCGTTGACGTGCTCCTTGAGGTCCGCGTCGCGCACGAGGTGCTTGCGCGCGGAGTACATGTTCTTGTAGCAGCCGCTGCACGCCATCACCACGTCCTTGCCGAGCCCCTCGGCGATGGCGAGGTTGCGGGCGCACAGCGTGTCGGCGAGCAGCTCGTCGATGTTGAAGTAGGTCGTCGCGCCGCAGCAGTTCCAGTCCTCGATCTCCTCCAGCTCGACGTCGAGGGCCCGCGACGCGGCCAGCGCGGAGTCGTGGTAGCTCCGCGCCATCTTCTCCAGCGAGCAGCCCGGGAAGTAGGCGTACTTGCGGGTCATCTCTCCTCCACCGGGACGATCTTCCGGACCATCCGTTTGAAGTTCTCGAGGCGCTTGATGCGCGCCGGCAGGATGGGCAGGCGGCCCTTCAGCATCAGGCTCGTCGCGGTCGCGGCCTCCTGCAGGAAGTCCTGGACGCCGAAGCTGAACAGGTAGGTCGTCGCCAGCACCGGCTCGTAGGAGCGGCCGCTCTTCATGATGGTCTGGATGAACGTCTCGGAGAACGTGGGCCCGATGAGGTCCTTGCCGTACTCCGTGTGCCAGATGGAATAGCGCTTGAGCGCGTACATCAGCTCGGCGATGTCGATGCCCCGCGGGCAGCGCACCGTGCACATGTAGCACGAGGCGCAGTACCAGTAGGTGTTCGCCCGCAGCGTCTCCTCCTTCCGGTTGGCCCGGATCATCGAGATGATGCGCCGCGGCGTGTGGCTCATGTAGCCGCCGGAGGCGACCGGGCAGCTCCCGGAGCACATCCCGCACTGGATGCAGGTGTTCACCGGGCTGCCGGTGGAGGCGTGCAGGAGGTTGTCGACCTCCCCGATGAAGTCCAGCTTCCTGTCCGCGATCTCCGTGCTCATTTCTTCTCGCTTGCCTTCTGGCTGGCCGCCTTGAGCAGGGCCTCGATGCGCTCGAGGAGCAGGCGAGGCTCGACCGGCTTCTCCATGAGCTCGTCCACCTCGACGAAGTGCGGGTGCATCGCCTGGCTGCCGAACAGGAAGGCGATCTGCTCGCGGATGCCGGTCATGATGAGCACCGGGATCTCCCGGAGCCTGGCGTCCTTGCTCATCTTGCGGGCGATCATCACGCCCTCGGCGCCGCGCCCCATCATGATGTCGAGCAGCAGCAGGTCGTAGCGCTTGTTCTGCAGGGCGGCGAAACCGTCCTTGGGGTTGTGCGCGACGTCCACGTCGTACTTGGCCTTGAGGATGGACTTGATGCCCTCGACGAAATCGGGATCGTCGTCGATCATCAGCAGCTGCTTGCGCTCGCTCATCGCTTGTCTCCGGGATCGAGGGTGGTTGGGGCAGCCGCCACCTCACCGGGGGGGCTGGGGTTCTCCGGGGTATGGACAGGCAGGCGGACGGTGAACGTCGTCCCCCTGCCGACTTCGCTGTCGACCGAGATGGTGCCGTGGTGGGCCTCGATGATGCGGCGCGTGAGCGCCAGGCCCAGGCCGGCTCCCGCCTCGGCATCGGCGCCGGCGTGGCCGCGGTAGAAGGCGTCGAACACGAACGGCACGTCGTCCGCGGGGATGCCGACGCCGGTGTCGGCGATGGTGATGACCACCTGCCCCGCCTCGACCGCCCCGCTGACCGCGACCCGGCCGCCGGCGCGCGTGTACTTGACGGCGTTGCCGACCAGGTTGACCAGCGCCTCGGTCAGGATGGCCTCGTCGCCCAGCACCGGCGGCAGCGACTCGGGCGTGGTGTCGGTGATGGTGATGTCCTTGCGGGTGGCGTGGGTCTGCACGCTCTCGATCGCCTTGGCGACGGCCGAGCGGGCCGAGATCGGCGACAGCTCCTCGCCGAGCTTGCCGTCCGGGTCGGACACGGCGCGCAGCCAGCTCTGGATCATCTTGAGCAGGTCGGCGAGGCGCCCCTTGAGGCGCTCGAAGCGGCCGCGCTGCGACTCGTCGAGCTTGTCGTCCAGCTCGGCGGTGAGCACGAACAGGTTCTGCTGCACCGCGCTCAGCGGCGAACGCAGCTCGTGGGAGATGATGGCGGCGAAGTTCTGCTGCAGCAGCTCCCGCTCCCGGCGCAGCGCCGTCGCCTCGAGCACGAGCCGCCGGCGCTCGAGGCCGCGCTGGACGATCATGCGCAGCTCGTCGGGATTGAACGGCTTGGGCAGGAAGTCGAAGGCCCCCCGCTTCATCGCCTCGACCGCCGACTCCACCGTCGAGAAGCCGGTGATGACGATGGTGACGATCGTCGGGTCGATGCCGCGCATCCCCTCGATCACCTCGAAGCCGGAGATGCCCGGCATCATGAGGTCCACGAGGACGAGGTCGGGCGTCGCCTCCTGTGCCTGCTTCAGGCCCGCCGTCCCGTCCGGGGCCGTGACGATCTGGTAGCCCGCGCCCTCCAGGACGGCCAGGCACGAGTCGATGACGATCTCCTCGTCGTCGATGATCAGGATCCTGCTGGGTCTCTCCACGCCTACGCCGCCTCCTCCTCCAGCGACAACGGCAGGCTCACCACGAACGTGGTGCCCTTGCCGAACTCACTCTCGACCGTGATGGTTCCCTTGTGCTCCTTGATGATGCCGTAGCTGATGGCCAGGCCCAGCCCGGTGCCGCGGCGGGCGCCCTTGGTCGTGAAGAACGGCTCGAAGATGCGCTCCAGGTCCGCCGGCTTGATGCCGCAGCCGCTGTCCGCGAACTCGATCTCGACCGCCTTGTCCGTGGCGGCCAGGCGCGTCGCCAGCGTCAGGCGCCCCTCGCCCGGCGTCGCCTCGGCGGCGTTGATGATCAGGTTCAGGAACACCTGCTGGATCTGCGACGGGTCCATCGGCACCAGCGGCAGGTCGCACGCCAGGTTCCGCACAATCTCGATGTTGTGGAACAGCGCCTGATTGCCGACCAGCGACAGGCAGTCCTGCAGGACGGCGTTCACGTTGCACGGCCGCTCGTCGGGCTTGCTCTGGCGCGAGAAGTCGAGCAGCCCCCGCACAATCTTCCGGCAGCGATTGGCCTGGGTGACGATCTTCTGCAGCGACGAGCGGGTCGAGCCCTCGCCGGGCACCTTCTCCAGCAGGAGCTGGGAGTAGGTGACGATGCCGGTGAGCGGGTTGTTGATCTCGTGCGCCACGCCGGCGGCGAGCTGCCCGACCATGGCCAGCCGCTCCGACTCCATCACCTTCCGCTTGGCCTGTTCCTTGAGCTGCTCGTCGCGCGCCTTGAGCGCCTCCGCCATGGCGTTGAAGGTCTCGGCCAGCTCCTGGAACTCGTCGCCGGAGCGGACCTCCACCCGCTGGTCGAGGTTGCCGCAGGCGAGCTGCTCGGCGCCCGCGACCAGCAGCTTCACCGAGCCCGACAGCCGCTGCGTCAGGTAGTGCGAGAGCACGAGCGCCAGCAGCGACCCGGCCAGGGTGATGGCCAGGAAGACGATCACCGTCCGCCGCCGCACGTCGAAGTACTTCCCCTCGAGCAACCCGACGTAGAGCATGCCGATGGTCGCGCCCTCGTAGTCGCGGATGGGTTCGTAGGCGCTGATGCGCCAGTCGCGCACCACGTAGGCGCGGTGGATCCACTTCTCGCCGTTCCGCACCACCCGGTCGTAGACGTCGGCGGCGGCCCGCGTGCCGATGGCGCGCGAGCCGTCCAGGTTCTGGACGTTCGTGGCGATGCGCACGTCGTCCTGGAAGATGGTCGCCGTGCCCATGTCCCGCCCCTGGTACTGCAGCCCCTGGAACACGGTCTGCTTGATCTTGTCCACGATCTCGTGGTTGCGGTTCAGCAGCACGCCGCCGTAGACGACGCCGACGAAGCGATGGTTGAAGTCGAAGACCGGGGCCGCCGCCTTGAGCGCCATCCCCGTGGTCATGACGCTCTCGGTCCGCGGCCGCGCCATCTCGGTCGGGACCAGCTCGACGGTCGCCCGCTGCGCCAGCGCCGGCGAGGCCAGCATCAGCTCGTCGCGCGGGATCACCACGGTGGCGGCGACCGGCACCTGCTTCTCGATCACCGCCCGGACGAGCTGCTGCCCGCTCTGGTCGTCGCCGTACGCGCCCGGGTTCGCGGTCCGCAGCAGCACGATCCCGCGGGCGTCGGTCAGCGTCATCGCGTCCAGGTGCTCCTCGATGCAGATGTCCTGCAGCCGCCGCAGCAGCCGCTCGCGACCACCGGCCATCGCCGGGTCCCGCACGAAATCGCGGTACGAGGCGAAGCGGACCGCGTCACTGATGCGCAGCAGGTGGTTCTGGTAGATCTCGCGCGCCGAGTTCAGGTCGGTGCGCACCTTCTCCTGGGCCTGCTCCACGAACCGGTCGCCGATGAGCCACGTGCCCACCAGGCTGAGGATCAGGCTGATCACGACGATGATCAGCAGGAAGCTCAGCTCCAGCTTGGCGCCGAGGCGCAGCCGGAACAGCCGCGCCAGGCCGCCGCCGGTCGACGGCGGCCCGTTGCGGGTCCGGTCCAGGATGGGGCTCGGGGGGCTCACGCCGGCTTCGAGGCCTTCCTCCGCAGGAGCGACTTGGCCAGGCCGTAGCGATAGAACGTCCCCACCGGATCGGGGATGCCCTCGAGGACCTTGTCGATCGCGCCCTGCTCACGGGATTCCACGTTCGAGGCCACCGACGAGAGGATCTTCGCGCCCTGGTCCCTCACCCGCGAGGTGGGACCGAAGCAGCCCGAGCACGGCATGTTGCCGCGGACGCACACGGCCTCGCAGCCGCCGCGCGTCGCCGGGCCCATGCAGACGAAGCCCTGCGCCAGGATGCACTTGTCCGGGTCGATGATCGCCAGGTGCGGCCGTTTGAACTCGGTGAAGGCCACGTCCGCCGGCTTGCTGTCCTTGCGCGGGCACTCGTCGCACAGCGCGATGTCCGGCGCCAGCACCGTGCCCTTGGGCGGCAGGTTGCCCGACAGCAGCGCCCCGACCGCCGCCTTCGTCAGCTTGGGCGTCGGCGGGCAGCCGGGCAGGTAGTAGTCCACGTCCACCACCTGGTCGAGGGTGCGCACGACCTCGCGGATCACGGGCAGGGTGAGCGCGTGGCCGTCGTGGGTGCTCGACGGCAGCGGTCGCGTCTTCTCGGAGTTGACCACCGTGGGGGCCTCCTCGTAGGAGAACCGCACCAGCTGCTCGAGCCGGAACTGGTTCGCCAGGCCGGGGATGCCGCCGATGGCCGAGCAGGCGCCGTAGGCGATCATGAACTGGCTCTTGCGCCGCAGCAGGTGGGCCATCTCCTCCTGCTCCGAGGTGCGGATGGCGCCGTTGAGGAAGGTGGCGACGATGGACTTGTCCGGCATCGCCTCGACGTCCTTCTTCTTGAAGTCCATCGCGCAGGGCCAGAAGACGATGTCCACGGCCTCGACCACGCCGAGGATGTCCTCGGCCAGGTCCACGATGGCTTCCTCGCAGCCGCCGCAGGAGGCGCACCAGTAGAACGCGACTTTCGGCTTGCTCATTTGGCCTCCTGATGCCCGGCGTGGGCCAGCGCCTCGGCCTCGGTCATCACCTCGCGGTCCCACGACGCGAGCTGGCCCGGCAGGTCGAGCGGGCCGAGCGCCTTGACCTGCTCCACCATCTCGTTGATCACGCTCTTCACCTTGTCGCCCTCGGCGGCCGAGATCCACTCGAGGCGCAGGCGCTCCGGCTCGATGCCCATGTCGGTGAGCATGCGCTGCAGCAGCCGGTAGCGGCGCAGCATCTTGTAGTTCCCCTCGCCGTAGTGGCAGTCGCCGGGGTGACAACCGCCGATGAGCACGCCGTCGGCGCCCTTGGCAAAGGCGTCCATGACGAACTGCGGGTCCACCCGGCCGGAGCACATCAGGCGGATGGTCCGGACGTTGGCCGCATACTTCATGCGCGACACGCCGGCGAGGTCCGCCGCCGTGTAGGTGCACCAGTTGCAGAAGAACGCGACGATCCGCGGCTCCCAGGTCTTGTCAGTCATTGGCCAGGATCCCTTCGATCTCGTTGAAGATCTCTTCGTCCTCGAACAGGTTCTGCACGATCGAGCCCGACGGACACGAGGCCACGCAGGTGCCGCAGCCCTTGCACAGCGCCTCGTTGATGATCGCCTTCTTCTTGTCCTCCACGAACGTGATCGCCGTGTAGGGACAGAGGGGGAGGCACGACTTGCAGCCCGAGCAGTCCTCCTCGCGGATCCAGGCGGTGTTCGGCTCCTGCTCGATGTGCCCGCGGCAGATGAGCGAGAACGCCTCGGCCGCGGCCGCCCCGGCCTGCGCCACCGTGTCGGGGATGTCCTTGGGACCCTGGCAGCAGCCGGCGAGGAACACGCCGTCGGTGAAGGTGCTGACCGGCGCCAGCTTCGGGTGCCGCTCCAGGAAGAAGCCCTCGGTGCCGCAGCTCATGTTCAGCATGCGGCGGACGTCCTGCGCGTCGGCCCTCGGCTCGAGGCCGACCGCGAGCACCAGCATGTCCACCGGGAACTTGAGCACCCGGCCGAGCAGCGTGTCCTCGGCCGACAGCAGCAGGCGCTCCTTCTCCGGGTCGCTCGGGTCGGGGAAGACGTCCGCCACCTTGCCGCGCACGATGTGCACGCCCTCGCCGGCGATCCGGTTGTAGAACTCCTCCATGCTCTTCCCGGGGGTCCGCATGTCGATGTAGAAGTTGTAGACCTCCGCGTGCGTGTGCTCCTTGATCAGGTGCGCCAGCTTGAGCGAGTAGAGGCAGCACACGCGCGAGCACCACTTGTTCGTGTTCTCGTCCCGCGACCCGATGCAGTGGACGATGCCCACCGTCTTCGGCTTCTTGCCCGTGCGGGTCACCACCTCGCCGCCGGTCGGGCCGGAGGCGTTCACCAGTCGCTCGACCTCGAGCGCGGTGTAGACGTTCGGGTAGACGCCGTAGCCGTAGTAGGGCAGCCGCTTGGCGTCGAAGATCTGGAAGCCGGTCGAGACGATGACCGTGCCGACCTTGATCTGCTTCAGCTCCTCCTTCTGGGAGAAGTCGATGGCCTTGCGGTCGCCGCAGGCCTTCACGCACGGCTGTTTGCACTCGCCGTGGGTCCACACGCGGCAGGTGCCCGGGTCGATCATCACGATCGGCGGCACCGCCTGGGGGAACGGCATGAACACCGGCTTGCGCTTGCCCAGGCCCTCGTTGAACTCGTCGGAGAAGCGCGGCTGGCGGTAGACGCAGGCCTCGACGCAATCGCCGCAGCCGGTGCACAGGTCCTCGACGATGTAGCGGGGCTTGCGCTTGATGGTCACGTCGTAGTTGCCGACGTAGCCGGTGACGCCCGCCACCTCGGACATCGTCCACAGCGTGATGTTCGGGTGCGAGCCCACCTGCGACATCTTGGGCGTCAGGATGCAGGCGGCGCAGTCGAGCGTGGGGAAGGTCTTGTCGAACTTGGCCATGTGGCCACCGATGGTGGCCTCGCGCTCGACCAGGGTGACCTTCTGGCCGCCGTCGGCCAGCGTCAGCGCGGCGTGGATGCCGGCGATGCCGCCGCCGACGATGAGCACGTCGGGGTGGATGGGGACCTTCTTGATCTCGAGCGGCTTGTGCAGCGGCACGCGCGCGACGGCGGCGCGCACCAGCGCCAGCGCCTTGCGCGTCGCCTCGGCCCCGTCCGTGTGCACCCAGGCGTTGTGCTCGCGGATGTTGACCATCTGGAAGAAGAACGGGCTGAGGCCGCCCTTCATGGTCGCGTTGCGGAACGTGCGCTCGTGCAGCAGCGGCGAGCAGGCCGCGACCACGATGCGGTTCAGCTTGTGCTCCTTGATGTCCTGCTGGATCAGCTCCTGCCCCGGGTCGGAGCACATGTACTTGTAGTTCCGGGACACGAACACGTTGGGCAGCTTCGCCGCGTACTTGGCGACGGCGTCCACGTCGATCGTCGCGGCGATGTTGGTGCCACAGGAACAGACGTAGAACCCGATCCTGACGGGCTCGCTCATCGGTCAACCCTCCAGTGACTCGGCCAGCAGCTCGACCACGTCCCGGACCACCAGCTGCTTGTCGTGGCCGAGTGTCTTGACTGCGTCTTCGAACCGGAACAGCTCCAGGGGACAGGAGACCGCCAGCACGTCCGCGCCGGCGGCGACCGCCTCCTGCACGCGCCGCTCGGACAGCCGGTCCATCCCCTTCTCCTTGAAATAGGTGTCCAGCCACATCCCGCCGCCCCCGCCGCCGCAGCACAGCGAGTTCAAGCGGTTGTGCGCCATCTCGACCAGCGTCACGCCCGGGATGGCGGCGAGCAGCGCGCGGGGCTCGTCGAAGCAGCCCATGCCGCGCCCGAGGCAGCAGTTGTCGTGGTAGGCGACCTTCGCCTCGATTCGCTTCGCCAGCTTCGGCTTGAGCGGCTCGAGGTACTGCGCCAGCAGGATCGTCGTGTGATCGACCTGCCAGCCCTCCTCCGCGAGCGGGTAGCGGTTCCGGAGGGCGTTGAAGGCGTGGGGATCACCGGTGACGAGGCGCTTGAACTGCCGCTTGCGCAGGGCCTTGATGTTGGTCTCGCTCAGCTTCTCGAACAGCCCCGGCTCCCAGGTCAGGTGCCCGCACTCGCCGACGCACTGCTCCTCGTGCCCGAGGATGGCGAAGTCCAGCCCCAGCGCGTGGAAGAGCTTCGCCGTGGCCCGCGCGGTCACCTGTCCCCGCGTGTGGTAGGAGGGGTAGCACTCGACGAGCCACAGGATGTCCACCGGCCCCGGCTTCTCGGCCAGCACGCGCACCGGCACGCCCGCGCTCGCCGCCCAGGCGGCGCGCTTGCGGGGCGACTCGCCCAGCGGGTTGCCGTAGCGCGCCATGTTCTCGAGCGACTTCTGCAGTTCGCCCGGCATCTCCTTCAGGTTGGCCAGCGTCTGCTCCTTGACCAGCGGCAGCAGCACGTCGGTCAGCCGGATGTGGCGCGGGCACTTGGCCAGGCAGGCGTAGCAGGACACGCAGCGCATCAGGCTGCCCGAGGCGATGACCTCGTCGAGCAGGCCGCGCCACAGCATGTTGATGACCGCCCGCGGCGGGTACTCCATGTACTCCCCGTACGGGCAGGCGCCGGCACAGGTCCCGCACTGGATACAGGTCATGATCTGCTGCCCTTCCGGCGTGGCCAGCAGCGTCTCCAGCGTGGTGTCGTTCGGACAGGTTGCGGTTCGTTCGGCAGGAGCCATCGGTCGTTCCTTCCTATCCCTGCATCGCTTCCCAGACGAACTCGGCGAGGTCCCTGACCACGATCCGGCCCTCGTGGCCGGTCGTCTTCACGGCGTCGCGGTACATGGCGATGTCCTTGGGGCAGCAGACCACCATCGTCGGCACTTCCGGCAGGGCGGCCACCTCGCGGATGCGGCTCTCGGCCGGCCGCTCCTGGATGCCCGGCACGTCCTCCATCCAGATCCGGCCGCCGCCCGCGCCGCAGCAGTAGCTGCGCTCGCGGCTGCGCGGCATCTCGACCAGCTCGAGCCCGAGGCGGGTGAGCACCCGGCGCGGCGGGTCGTAGACGCCGTTGTAGCGTCCGAGGTAGCACGGGTCGTGGTAGGTGACCCGGCCCGACAGCCGCTGCTTCGGCGTCAGCCGCCCCGCGGCGAGCAGGCGGTCGAGCAGCTCGGAGTAGTGCAGGACCTCGGGCCTGTCCCCCTCCCACGGGTACTCGTTCTTGAGCGTGTTGTAGGTGTGCGGGTCGGTGGTCACGATGGTCTTGAACTGCGCCTTCGCCAGCACCTGGAGGTTCTTGTCCCGCAGCACCTCGAACAGCCCCTCCTCGCCGACGCGCCGCAGGTCGTTGCCGGCGTTGCGCTCGCCCTCGAAGAGCAGGCCGTAGTCCAGCCCGGCGAGCTGGAACAGCTCGGCGACCTTGCGGGTGATCTCCTCCATGCGCGGGTCGTAGGAGGCGTAGTCACCGGCGAACCACAGGTACTCGACCGGCTCCTTGCGCGCGTCCTTGGGCTTGGCGGCCAGCGGCTGGGTCCACTTGGCCCGCATGCGGTCGGACTTCCCGAACGAGTTGCCGTAGCGGTTCAGGTGGCCGAGCGCGTCCTGCAGCGTCTTGTCCATCTCGCCCTGGCCGACCAGGTACCGCCGCAGGTCCACGATGGCGCGCGGCTGCTCGATGAACACCGGGCAGGCCTCCTCGCAGGCCCGGCAGGTGGTGCAGGCCCACAGCTCGGCCGCTCCCACCGCCCCGCCGTGCAACGAGGGGGCCTCGCTCCCGGGGCGGCCGCCACGCAGCAGCTCCCGGTCGAGCTTGAGCACCAGGTCCTTCGGCGACAGCGGTGTCCCGCTGGCGTGCGCCGGGCACTGCTCCTGGCAGCGACCGCACCAGGTGCAGCCGTCGAACTGAACCAGCTGGCGCCAGGTGAAGTCGCGCATCGTCGCCACGCCGGCCGGGTCGCCGGCCGGCAGCGCCCCCACCGCGCCCAGGTTGCGCAGGAAGATGCTGGCCGAGGACGAGACCATGTGGAACGCCTTGGACTGCGGGACCAGGGCGATGAAGGCGAAGGCCAGCAGACCATGCGTGGACCAGGCACCGAAGTGGACCGCGCGCAGCGTCTCCTCGGGCAGCGGCCGCAGGGGCACGGCCAGCAGATTGCCGACCGGCGACCAGGCCGCCCAGGGCGGCTGCGACGCGGCGAGCCGCAATGCCTCGGTCAGCAGCCCGGTCGCGCCGATCACGAACAGGATGGCCAGCAGGTAGAACGAATCGAGCGGGAACGTCGGGTGCGTGAGGGTCTTGAGCCGCTCGGGCTTCAGCGCGTAGCGCCGCCAGAAGGCCAGCAGCAGGCCGACGAGGAGCGACACCGCGAAGATGTCCAGCACGAGCTTGTACCACAGGTAGAGGTCCCCGCGCAGGAACTGGAAGCCGAAGAACAGGTGCGTGACGTCCAGGTCCACCGTCGCCAGGGCGGTGCCGATGAACAGCGCCACCATGCCGAGGAAGATGGCGAGGTGCATCCCCAGCGCGTACCTGTCCGACGCCAGCCGCCCCTGCAGGAGGGCGAACTGGATCAGCGCCCGGATGCGGGCCGGCCACGCCGGCAGCACCGTCTCCGGCTTCCCCGTCCGCCAGCGCGCGAAGTGCCGGTAGACGCCCCACAGGAAGATCAGCACCGCCAGGCTGCCGAGCACGTACTGGCCGATCTCCGCCCAGTGATAGTGCTCGCGGATGTTCCAGAAGATGGGCCGGATCGGCTCCATGGGTGTGCCGCTCATGCGCCGGCCTTCCGCGCCTCGATGGCGGCCTTGAGGGGCTCGACCAACTCGAAGAGGTCCATGACCACGCCGTACTTGGCGACGCCGAAGATCGGGGCGTCGGCGTCGGTGTTGACCGCGATGATCATGGGCGAGTCCTTCATGCCCTCCTGGTGCTCCGGGGCCCCGCTGATGCCCAGCGCGAGGTAGAGCCGCGGCTTGACGGTCATACCCGACTTGCCGACCTGGCGCGTCATCGGCAGCCAGCCCTGGTCGATGACCGGGCGCGAGCCGCAGACCGCGCCGCCCAGCAGCGTCGCGAGCTCCTCGCCCAGCGAGATGTTGTCCTGGGTCTGGATGCCCCGGCCGACCGCCACCAGGATGGCCTGCTTGGTGATGTCCACGTCACCCTCCGGCGGCGGGATGAACGCCTTGAACACCACCGGCGAGGACTCGAGCGCCGGCGCCAGCGTCCGCACGGGCGCCGTCTTCTCGCTCCGGCCGGCGTCCGCCGGGAACGACCCGGGGTAGACACCCAGGATGCCCCGGCCCCCGGGAAGGCGGACGTCGGTGAGGATCTTGCCGCCGAACAGCTGGCTGGTGACGAGCAGGTCGGCGCCGTCGGCCTTCACGTTCGTGCAGTAGCTGACGAAGGGCAGGTCCGCGCGCGCCGACAGGATCGAGCCGATGCCCATCGTGGCGTTCGTCGCGGCGATCATCACCAGCCCGACCGACTCCTGGACCATCAGGTCCTTGAGCATCGCGGCCAGCGAGCTGGCCGCCGGGACCGCGAGCGCCGGGGCCGACACGACCAGGACCTCGTCGGCCGCGCCCAGCGTTGCCGCGAGCGGCGCGACGTCGTTGCCGACGAGCAGGGCCCGCAGGGCCATGCCCCGTTCGTCCGCGAGCCTGCGGCCCGCCCCGAGCATCTCGTAGGTGATGTCCGCGACCTCGCCCTTGAGGTGCTCCACCAGGATCAGGATTCCGTCTGCCATGGTCGTCGCCCCCCTCAGATCAGGCTCTGGTTCGCGAGCAGGTCCACGATGCGGTTCGCCACCTCTTCCGGCGAGCCCTCGATCATCTCGGCGCGTCCGGCCGCCTCCGGCTTGTGCATCCTCTCGATCGGGAAGCGGGCGGGCCGATCCGGGGCCACGTCGATGGTCTCGAGCGTGGTGGTCTTCATCGCCGCCCGCACCTTGGCGATGGGCACGTACCGGGGCGGCTTCTCGGCGGCCTGGATGCCCAGCACCGCCGGCATGGGCATCGCGAACTCCCCGCGCATGCCGCCGGCGAACTCCTTGGTCACGGTCACCCCGCCGTCCCCGGTCGCCACCGCCACGACCACGCCGAGGTAGGGCAGGCCGAGCAGGTCCGCGAGGAACGGGGCGATCTCCCCCTCGAGGTCGTCGATCGCCTGGCTGCGCAGCAGGATCAGGGCGTCCGCCGCCGTCCCGCCCGCCGACTTGAGGTACCCGGCGAACAGTTGGGCCGCCGCGAGGCTGCGCACGTCGCCCAGCTCGCCGGTGAGCTTGACGGCGCGGTCGGCACCCTTGGCCAGGGCCTGGAACAGGGCCTCCTCCACCTCGGGCGCGTCGAGCGCCGCGACCGTCACCGTGCCCCCGTGCCGCTCCTTCAGCAGCAGGGCCTGCTCGAGGGCGTGCTCGTCGGAGTCGCTCAACTTGAACCGCAACCACTCCGGATCCAGCGACGTGTTGTCCGCGGCGATCGACAACTCCTCGACAGTGTCCGGAACCGTCTTGAGCAGGACGAACAGGTTCATGGTTCGATGCCTCGCGGTTGGCGATGCTTCGGGTTCGTGACGCGTCGAACGGCCCGCATCGGGTTCTGCGCCGCCCTGCATGGGGAGGCTGGTGGTCGCTGGCGGGAGCGACGGCTCGTGCCCGGTGGCCGTCGTCCATCACATGGGCGGAGTCGTCGCACACCATAGCAGGGCCGGGCGCACCACCGCACCCGTCACGAAGCCGGCCGGGCCGCAGGCCCTGGCCGGCATCGTGCGGGAGGCCGTCCGGCGACCCGTACCGCCAAGCATGACAACGACTCCGCGGGCTTGGACTGCATGGACGGTGCCAAGCCCGCAGGGGCCTCGGGAGCCAGCGGGTCGGGGCCTACAGAGCCTGTGGACCGGCTACTGCGCCCTCCTCGCACGACACCCTCCCGCCCCCCATGTGACCGTGCGCTCGACAAGAGACGAGCCGGGGCGGACCGACCGGTTGGATCCGGCGCGACGTACGAGCCGTAGCTATGCTCATAATGTGTTGTATTATAATCAGTTACAGCCAAACTTCGGCGGCATGACCGCCTCTGCCGGCGCCTCCGGCAAGGCCTCCGGCGGCCTCGAGTGCTCCCGTCATACGGCATGACAGGTTGGACCGACCCGGACTCATCGGGGGCATCGGCCGGCCTGACGGTACTGACATACCTGACAGCCGTGATTCCGTCGGAAGGGTCGCTCCCGCCCCGTCGCCGCTCACACCCAGGAGTCTCGGGCTCGGCGGCGGGGACTCGGCGGCGCACCGTCCCGTCTCCCCGCTCCGCGCCTTCGCCGCCGCCGGCCGCTGGCGCCACGGCGAACGCGCAGGCTACTGTGCGCGAAACGTGCGAAGCCGTCGCCGGGACGGGAACGACACCAGGGGGTGGACATGGCTTTGGAATTCGGGCCGCGTCGGGGCCGCTACGTCGAGCTTCCCGACGCGACGCGCGGACAGGCGCCGGCGCTGCCGCCGCAGGAGTTGGAGCAGTTCGAGGCCCTCGATCTCATCTACCGCTCGCTCTGCGCGGTGCTCTACAACTACGTGCCCCTGTCGGGCCACCCGGGCGGGTCCATCTCCTCCGGGCGGTTCGTGGCCGGCATCTTCTTCGACGCCATGGACTACGACGTCTCGCGGCCCGACCGCGGCGACGCCGACCAGGTCTCCTACGCCGCCGGGCACAAGGCCCTCGGCCTCTACGCCATGTCGGCCCTGCGCAACGAGGTGCTGCGCCTCGGCGCGCCGGACCTGCTGCCCGGGGACGAGCGGCACCAGCTGCGGCTCGAGGACCTGATCGGCTTCCGCCGCAACCCCTCCAGCCGCACGCCGCTGTTCGTGAAGTTCGGGGCCAAGGCGCTCGACGGCCACCCCACGCCGGTCACGCCCTTCGTCCGCCTCGCCACCGGCGCTTCGGGCGTGGGCTTCGCCGCCTCCATCGGGCTGGCCTTCGGCGCCCGCGACACCTACGGCCCGGACGCGCCGCGCGTGCACATCGTCGAGGGCGAGGGCGGCCTCACCCCCGGCCGCATCGCCGAGACGATGGCCGCGGCCGGCACCGCCTCGCTCGACAACGCCGTGCTCCACCTCGACTGGAACCAGGCCTCGATCGACTCGAACCACGTCTGCCGCGAGGGCGAGAAGCCCGGCGACTACGTGCAGTGGACGCCCGCCGAGCTGGCCTACCTGCACGACTGGAACGTGGTCGTCGTGCCCGACGGCAAGGACCTCCAGCAGGTGTTCGCGGCGCAGCGGCTGGCCGCCGGCCTCGGCGGCACGCAACCCACCGCCATCGTCTACCGCACGGTGAAGGGCTGGCAGTACGGCATCGAGGGCCGCGCCTCGCACGGCGCCGGCCACGCCCTGTGCTCGGAGGGCTTCTACCGGGCGCTCGCGCCGCTGCTCGGCGACGCGGCGAAGGCGCTGCCCTGCTGCCAGGGGCTCGAGAAGAACCGCTGCTCCGGGCCGGAGGGAGAGGCCGTGGTGGAGGCCTGCTTCTGGGAGGCGCTGCAGGTCGTCCGCCGCGAGATCGAGAAGCGGCCGGCCATGGTCGAGCACCTCGC
>CAZSQE010000009.1:0-18991 GCA_964608905.1 uncultured bacterium
CGCGAGCAGCGCGAGCGCGAGCGCGAAGGCGGCGATGCGCCCGCTCGCCCGCGAGGGAGCGAGCCGCCGCGTCGCGCGGCGCGGTCGGTGCGCGGGCATCACGGCAGCACGGCCAGGGTCTTGGACGCCCGCTGCCCGTGGGCTTCGACCGTCACGAGGTAGATGCCGTGGTCCACCGGGGAGCCCGACGGGCCGCGGCCGTCCCAGCGCACGACGTGCGTGCCGGCGGGCAGCGCCTCGTCGGCGACGACGGACATCAGCCGGCCGGCGAGGTTGTGCACCCGGACCTTCACCGCGCCGCTCCGGGGGAGCCGGATGCCGATGGCGACGCCCTCCGACGACGCGCGGGGAGCGAGCGCCCGCGGCGTCAGGGACACGATGCCCAGGCTTCCCCCGGCGGCGGCCGGACCGATCGCCACCACGTAGAGGCCCTCGCCGTCGATCGCCGTCGCGACGGAATCGCCCGCCGCGGCGCCGCCGATGCGGGTCCAGGCGCCGCCGGCCTCCACGTGGTAGATGCCGGCGGGTTCGGGCGCGCCCGCCGGGGCGGGCGCCAGCCGCTTCAGCTCGAGGATGGGCGGGGAGCCGGACACGCTCCTCCCCGCCCACGAGACCCGGTGGCCGGGGGAGAGGACCCGGTCGATGTCCTCGGGGACGGCTCCCGGCAGCGGTTCCTCCTCGAGGATCACGGTGGCATCGTCACTCAGCGCGTGCGGTCCGACCACGAGCCGCGCGTCCCCCGAGGCGCAGAACACCACGCCCCCCGAGTCCCGCGAGATCGCCCGCGGCGAGATCTCGTGCGCCCAGGGTGCCACCTGGTCCACCAGGATGCGCGCCGAGACCGTCCCGCTCAGCCCCAACTGGTCGTCCACGGTCAGGGTGACGTCGTAGTCGCCGTCCGGCACGTCCCGCAGGCTCGCCGCCGCGAGGACGCTGTCCGCCGGCGGCCGGGCCGACGTCCGCAGGGTGTCCCGCCGCAGGCCGTCCACGCTCGACAGTTCCACGCGGTAGCGCCGGAAGCGCGGGTCCTGCACGTCCCCCCGCACGACGAGCGTGTCGCGGACCACCTGCGCGTAATGGGGGCTGCTGATCACGGGCCTGGGCGGCGTGGCGTCCACCGCGAAGTGCCACGCGTACTCGGTGCTGTCGTTGGCCTGTGCCCGGAGCGTGTAGGCGCCGTCGGGCAGCCCCGCCGCGTCCCAGTAGAGCGAGCGCGTGAACGCGCCCAGCGAGTCGCAGGACAGCTCGTCGCACAGCCCGAACCTCGCCTTGGTCACGTTCGGCATGACGCGCGCGACGTCGATGCCCACGTCGCGCACGCCCCAGGTGCGATCCAGCCACGCGCACCCGATGCCCAGCCCGTTCGAGGAGTCGTGGTAGTCCGGGTCGCAGCCGATGCCGGTGAAGAAGAAGCGGATGCCGTCCGCGCACGGCACCACCTCGGGGTCCCGCACCGCCTTCGTGTCCCACGAGCCCAGCGTCGGGTTCGGGGGCAGGGTGAACCTCGCGGGGAGCCGCTCCCACGTCACGCCGTCCGCGGAGTAGCCGGCGGCGACCCAGAAGGAGTCCACCGGGATCCGCGACGTGCCGAAGTCGCACCACGCCTCGGACACCCGGGGCATGACGTTGAACCAGATGCACCACCCCTCGGGGGTCCAGAGCAGCTCCGGCCCGCCCAGGCTGGACTCCTCCGCGGTCGGCAGGATGATGCACTCGGGCGGCGTCCAGTGGACGGCATCGGCGGACGTGCACGTCCAGATCTGGCGGCGCGAGGCGAAGGCGAGCCGGAACGTGCCGTCGCCCTGGCGCGCCACGGTGGGATCGACCATGGGAGTGGAGCGCGGGTCGTAGGGGAAGACGGCCTCGGGGTCGAGGTCCCAGGTCAGCCCGTCGTCGGTGGAGACGGCCCGGTAGAGCCCGGCCCCGCCCATGCCCGAGGACCCCGTGAACCACATGAGCAGGGTGTCGCCCAGGGCCACCACCTTCGGCGAGTAGACCGCGAAGCACGTGTCGCCGGTGATGGCGGTGAGCGTGTCCGGGCTCATCACCTCGAGCCCCACGTCCCGCCACGAGCGCCCGCCGTCGCCCGAGCGCACCTCGCGGATGGAGTTGTCCGGGATGTGCTGGCCGCACGTGTACCACATGCGGAGCGTGTCGCCGTCGGCGATGACCGCCGGGCCGTTGACGACGACGTTGCCCCCCGGGCTGCAGGGCTCGTCCGTCAGCGCCGGCGAGAGGATGGGGTTCCACGGCGGGACGATGGGCGACGCCACCGCCAGGCGTGGCGGCGCCGCCGTCGCCACGTCCGCCGGCGTCCAGCACGCGGCCACGAGCGCCAGCAGGCCGAGGCCGGGGACGCGTCGCATCCGGGGGAGGGGGGTCGTCGTCACCGCGCGCGTTCCATCGGCTCAGCGTTCGGCGACGACCGCGAAGCGGGCGGCGTAGAGGAGCCGGCGGCCCGGGTCGTCGAGGACTTCCAGGCGATAGTCCCCGCCCGCCAGCGCGGCCGCCGGCGCGTACAGCACGAGCGCCCGCTCGTCGGCGCGCCAGTGCTCCGCCGGGACCACCGTGCGGGAGAGGACCTCGGCGCCGTCGGCGACGCGCGAGACGCGCAGGACCAACGGCCGCTGCATGGCGTCCGCGCTGCGCAGGCCCAGCGTGACCGCGAGCTGGGTGATGGAGATCGGGACCACCGCCTGGCCGCGGCGGACGTGCACGCGCGCGACGACGTCGGGCGACGGCTGGACCGACGCCCGCAGGCCCTCCGGCGCGCTTGTCCGCCCCTCCGGCTCCGCGTGTTCCTCGCCGAGGACGAGCGACTCGATCGGCGGCTGGTCGCCGGCCGCGGCGGCCACGAGCCGGCGCAGGGAGTCCACGCGGCCCCGGAGGCTCGCCACGTCCTCGGCTCGCGCGCCGCCGGGCGGCTCGCCGGGGACGACCGCTCTCGCGGGGGCCGGCGGGACGACCTCGGGCACGCCGGAGGCCGGCGCGGTCGTTGGCGCTCCGGGCGCGGCCCGGGCGGCGAGCCGCGCGCGCGCGGCCTCGAGCTCCCGCTGCGCCTCGGGGAGCCTGACCGTCGCCGCGTGCACGCCGATGAGGACCACCGCCAAAGCCCCGGCCGCGAGCGGCGCCAGCATGGGGAGCCACTGCCGCACCGGCGCGTCGAGGAAGTCCTCCAACGCCATGCGCCACGGGCCCGCCGTGGCGCCGGCGCCCCGCACCGCGGCCACGTCGTCGCGGCACGACCGGCAGGAGCGCAGGTGCCGCCGCAGGTAGGCCCGGCTCTCCCGGTCCAGCTCGCGCGGCGTCAGCGCGAAGCGGGCGAGGTGCTCGGTCGAGGGGTGGCCATCGAGGGCCCGCCGGCCCGCCTGCACCACGGCCGGGCTCCTCAGCCACTCGAGCATCTCGAGTTGCGCCCGGCACTCGGGGCACCCGTCCGCGTGTCCGCGCACGCCCGCCTGCAGCTCGGGGGGGAGTCGCCCCTCGCTCAACTCGTCCAGGAGTCCCCAGGCGGTCTCGTGGTCCATGGCCTCAACCCGTTGCCGGAGAGTCGGGTGCTCCGCGCCGAACGCACCGCGGCTGTTCCCCGACCCGCCCCCGGCAGGTCGCGGCGACCCGTCCGCCCGGAGCCCGCGGGACGCTCCGGACCGGATCACAAGTGCCGATGATTTGAAGCCTATCACGGGCCCCCGGGACCGGGCTATACTCCAGTCCGATCGTCGGCCGGTGCACGTGGCCGGCTCTCCCGTCCCCCGACTGGAGATCGATGTCTCGAGCCCTCGAAGGCCAGGCGCTGCCCCTGCCGTTGGCGGGGGGCGACGGGGAGCTCCTGCGCCGGTTCGCCTCGGGCGAGGACCGGGCCGTGCTCACGGTCGAGTCCTGGGTGCGGGCGTTCGTCCGGTACAAGGCCTGGGGCGCATCGGCCGACGACCAGGACGACATCGTGCAGACGTGTCTTTTGGGAGTCTGGCGCGCCATCCAGCGCGACGACCTGCGGATCCGCGGCGCCTTCCGCCCGTACGTCCTCGGTGTGGCCGCGCACTGCTGCCTGGACTGGCTCCGCCGGCAGAGACGGGAGCGGCTCCTCGACCCGCTCGAGGACGACGCGGCGCTGCCCGATGGCGCGGCGGATCCCGCGGAGCGCATGGAGAACGAGCGCCGGGTTCGTGCGCTGACGGATGCCATCGAGCGGCTCAACCCCCTCTGCCAGGAAGTGCTCCGGCTCAGGTTCTTCGCCGAGGAGAGGTTGACGAGCGAGGAAGTGGGGCAGCGCCTCGGCTTCCGGAGCGCCGCCACGGTGCGGTGGCGTCTCGCCGACTGCGTCCGGCGGCTCCGCGAGACGATCTGACCCGGCTTCCGGCCGGCCCGGCCGGGCCGCCCCGGCCCGGCCCCTTCGGACATCGGACCTCTACCAGTCTCTCTGTCGTCCCTGGGCGTCATTCGTTGGGTCCGGGCCGGCGCACGGCGGCTGAGATCGCCCGCCGCTGAGAGCCCCGAGCGTTGCCGGGAAACGAGTTGCGGCGACGCCGTCGCGGCCCGGCCCGCAGCCCCATTCGACGTGCCGCCCGGACGTTCCCGCTCGTCAACACCAACAGATCCTCCCAGCGCGCGACATAAGCAGTAAGACCCGGGAGCCTCCGGGAAGCCCGGCGCGGCGGGTGCCCCTCGGCCGCCGCGCCGGGCGAGGTCGCGCACCTGTCGCAGGACGACGTGCCCGTGAGACGCCGCCCCTCGGATTCACGTACCGTCGCCGAGCCCGCCGGGGTGTCACCCCGCGTGGCGCGGGCGACGGCGCCTGCCCGTGCGATATCCCGCGTGGAGACCTCGTCCCCGCCTGCCGGAACGTCGCCTCGCGCGGTGCCGGCAACGCCTCCTGCCGGTTCGCCTTCTCCCGACGCGACTGCCCCTCCGCCCGGAGCGGTACCCGACACGGGGGGAGCCTGGACCGCGCGCGACCCCGCGACCCGCGCGTTCCTGGCGGCGCTGTACGAGGCGGCCACGCAGGCCGCCCCCGTCTACGTCTACGGCGAGCCCGGCTCGGGGCGCCGCTGCGCCGCGCGCACGCTCTGCCGCTGGCGCCGGGAATCAAGGCGCCGCTCGGCTCCGGGCACGAGCGGCAAGCCGGCGCCCGTCTGGACGCTCCGCGTCCCGAGCCTGCGGGAGCGGCCCCTCGACCTGCCCGAGATCGCCGAGCGCCGGCTCGAGCAGTTCGCGCGGGAGGCCGGCGGCCCGGCGCGCCGGCTCACGCCGCGCGCCCTCGAAGTGCTGCTCGCGCGCCAGTGGCGGGGCAACATCACCGAGCTGTACTCGGTGCTCGCTGCGGCCGTGCGACGCTCGGGGGATCGTCCGCTCGTCGACGTGGACGACCTGCCGGCCGGCGCCGAGCCGCCGCTGCGTCCCTCGCAGATCGCCAAGGACGAGGCGCAGCGCGACTGCCTGCTGCGCCAGCTGCGCGTCGCCCGCTCGGTGACCGGCGCCGCCCGGCTCGAGGGCTGCAGCCGCGCCAACTACATCCGCCTCATGCGCCGGCTCGGCATCTGGCGGGCGGACGGGGTGGGGGCGGGGGCGGAGGGCAAGTGAACGAACGTGATTCTCGTTGGCCTAGTGTCGCGTTCGGACAGGTAAGGCAAGCGCAGCACCATCGCGCATGACCATGATGTGATGCCGGCGAACTGCACGTGGGCGACGCCGGCTCCATGAAGACAAATGGTGGTCATTGAGTGGAGTCAGCGTCACGATGCGTTCCGGAACGAGCAAGGGAGAGGAGGCCGCGATGAAGAGGACACCCGGGATTGTCATGGCCGCGGGAGTGCTGCTTGTGCTCATGTCCCACACGGCGCTGGCGGTCGGCTGGACTGGAGTGACACCGCTCGACCTGCCGCGCTTTGGCCTGCGTGCCGAAGCGCTCAACGGGAGCCTGTACGCCATCGGCGGGCATGAGACCGGCGACGTGGACAAGGTCGAGCGATTCGATCCGTCGGCGGGTATCTGGGAGACGAGGAGCGCGCTTTCGACGGAGCGGAACTACGCGGCGTCCGGAGTCATTGGCGGCCGGATCTTTGTCGCGGGTGGATACTGCCCGGGCGCCCAAGCGCAGTCGTCAGCGGAGGTGTACGACGAATCCGGCGACACGTGGACTCCGATTGCCTCCATGCCCGCGCCGAACACCGCCATGGCATCAACGGTCTGCAATGATCGGTTGTACCTCTTCGGTGGAGACGAGACCCCGTCCACGACGCTGGAGTACGACCCGGCAAGCGACCAGTGGATGACGAAGTCGGCGCTCCCTCACCCGCGGAGTCACGCCGGCGCTGCCGCGCTGAATGGACTCATCTACGTGGTGGGAGGGACGGGTCCATCCGCGACTGTGGACATCTACGACCCCGTTGCGGACAGCTGGAGCGCTGGACCCGACCTGCCCGTGGCGGCGCGGGCGCCCATGATCATCTCCTTCGGGGGGAAAGTGTGGGCCGTCGGAGGGCAGGGACCGATGGATATCGGTCTGACCGGTGTCTACTCCCTCACGCCCGGTACAGCCGGGTGGATGGCCGAGACGGAACTTCCGGAGGGTTTCGGATTCGCAGGTGCCGCAGCCCTCGGCAACTGCTTGTACACCGTTGGGGGCCTCGGCAGTGAGGCGATTGTCTCCACCTACGAGATGTGTGTGCACTCGTCCAATCTGGTCATGTACCCCATCTTCGCACTGCCGGCCTCGGCCACGTGGTACGGCAGCGGGATCGAAGTGCAGGCGGGTGACTCGGTTGCAGTTCGCATCGAAGGGCTCGTGAATGTCTCGCCCACCACCGAGTTGCACCGCTGGGTCACCCCCAACGGTGTGACACCGCAGTCCGTCGGCTCCGCGTTCCCGGAGTTCAACCGCTGGGCCGTTCTCGGGCGGATCGCGGGAGCGCCCGAAGAGGTGTTCTTCGTGGGGGCACACCATGGCACGAGCCCGGGAGAGATGCTGGTGGCCCACGCCGACGGCGAACTCGAGTTCCAGCTCAACGACGATATTCTGGCGGGAAACGAAGGGGTCTTCATGGTGGAGGTGCATGTGCACCCGAGGGTCCCTGTGATTTCCCAGCTCCGCGAGTACGCGGTCATCACATTCGATCCCAGCACGGATTGGATGGACACCGGGGTGGACCTCCGCATGGGCGAGTTGCTCGGCATCAACGCGGACGGGTTGGTGTCGGTGGGCGGAGTGACCCCCGAACTCCATCGCGTGGTCAATGCGGACGGCGTCACCCCCCAACCAGGTATCTCGCCCTACGGTCAGTTCAACCGCTGGGCCCTGCTGGGCAGGATTGGCGACGATGATGCGTCGGTGTTCCAGGCCGGCAGCCACATCGGATTGACCCCGGGCGATGGTCACGAGGTTGCGGTTGCTGGTCGCCTCAAGCTCCGCATGAACGACGATGTGCTGGGAGACAACGTTGGGCGTCTCTTCGTAAAGATTATCGTGCTCAGTCCGCCCTCGCTTGCGGCAGGTCCGCCGGCGGATGGAGCGCGTTGGCAGGAAGGCGTCGTGGTTCGGGTGAACCCCAATCCCTTCCGTGCGTCGGTGGCGATTCAGGCCGATGTGCCACAGGCTGGGCCTGTCTCGGTGGACATTTACGACGTGACCGGGCGGCTCATTCGACGTCTCGAGACAGAGGCCCAGGTCGGCCGGGCGCAACTGACTTGGGATGGCCGACGCAGTGATGGCGCGCGTGTGCCGGTGGGCAACTACATCGCCCTCGTGCGGTGTGGAAGAAAGCAGGCGACGCAGAAGATCGTCCAGCTTCGATAGGACCTCGAATCGGGCAAGGTAGCCCATTCCCCGACGCTGGTGTCCTGACTCGTGCCAGCGTCGGGGGGGGGGCAGGGCGCTCCTCATGTCTGGCGGGGACGCCGGTGCGATCCGGAACGAACGAATGCGTGGAGCGGCGAGTGAAGGCACTCCCAAGAAGCCGTTGGGAGGAAGGGGCGCACCTGCCGGGATAAGCGAATCGGAACAGTGATGGGCGCCCAGTGTCGGGAAGGCTGCACTCCCTGCGCGTAGCCACGGCGCGGCACGACCACGGAGCGGGGCGTGAGGCCGCGTGGAGGTCCAGATGAACAGGAGGCCCCGCACATGACCCTGCCCAGACCGTGCCCGACGTGGGCGCTCGTCATCGGCCTGGTCGTTCTCCTGCCCAGGCCTGCCGCGACCGAGACCTACTGGTATCCGCTCTCCCGCGCCGAGCTGGCCGAGGCGGCGCCCCGGGTGCAGAAGGACGCGGACGCGGAGGCGCTCTTCTGGGACGTCCATGTGGAGGACCGGGACTTCCTGCATCTGATGACGAGCGCCGAGGTGTGGCATTACCTCCGCATCAAGATCTTCACCGAGCGCGGCAAGGAGGAACAGAGCACCGTCAGCCTGCCGTACGGCGGCTCGGTGGAGATCGCGGACGTCGAGGGCCGCACGGTCAAGCCCGATGGTTCGGTCGTGGAGTTGCAGCGCCAGGACGTCTTTGACCGGGTCATCCTCAGTGGCAGGGGCCTCCGTATCCGGGCCAAGTCCTTCGTCATGCCGGCGGTGGAGCCCGGCGACATCATCGAGTACCGCTGGCGCGAGGTTCGACACCGGCAGCTCTCGGTTGGAGCCCGGTACGACTTCCAGCGCGATATCCCGACTAGGATCGTCACCTACCACTTCCGTCCCCTGCGGATTGACGGGAAACCCGCCACGCTGCGGACGAAGATGTTCAACGCCTCCATCGGCCCGCCGGTGGCCGACTTCGACGGCTTCCAGTGCGTCAGCATGCCGAACGTGCCGGCCTTCCGCGAAGAGGCGGCGACGCCGCCCGAGGGGGAGCTCAAGCCCTGGATGCTGGTGTTCTACGACAAGATCCAGCGCACCGGCGCGGCCTTCTGGGAGGAGTACGGACGGGACGTCCACGAAGAGGTCGCCCCGTTGCTGAAGACCACGACGGCGCTGAAGCGGGAGGCCGCCCGCATCGTCGGCGATGCCACGCGGGACGAAGACAAGCTGCGGAGGCTGTATGACTTCTGCCACACCGAGATTCGCAACATCTCGGCGGATCCGTCCGGTCTGACCGAGGCCGAGCAGAGGAGGCTCGCGAACGACGAGGAGCCGCCCGTGACGCTTCGGAAACGCATGGGCACGGCGGAGAGCGTGAACCTGCTCTTTGCCGCCCTCGCCCGCGCCGCGGATTTCGATGTTTGCATCGCCCTGGTGGGAGACCGGAGCGAGGAGTTCTTCGATCCCGCCCGCGAGAACCGCTACTTCCTGCGCAGCCGGGACGTCGCGGTCCGCTATGACAACACCTGGACGCTGCACGACCCGGGGAGCCCCTACCTGCCGTTCGGGCGCCTGATCTGGGAGGAGGAGGGGCAGAAGGCGCTCGTCACCGACTCCGAGGTCCCGTTCTTCGTGGACGTTCCCGCCACCCCCGCGGACAGCTCGAGGCTGACGCGCACCGCTGCGTTGCGACTTTCGGAGGACGGGACCCTGGAAGGCGAGGCCCGGTTCGAGTACACGGGGCATCTCGCCATCAGGGAGAAGCGTGCCCGCGACGGCGAATCTCCCGCCGAGGCGGAGGACGCCGTGCGTGCGATCGTCGAGCGCTGGGTCGGCCCGGCGACCGTCTCGGCCATCCGGGTGGAGAACGCGGCGCACCCGGCGGCCCCGATCTCGTATCACTGCCGCCTGAGGGTGCCCGGATACGCTCAGACCGCCGGCCGAAGGGTGCTCGTGGCGCCGGCCGTCTTCCAGCACGCCGCGGCGCCCGCGTTCCCGGAGGCCGAGCGGAAGCACCCGATATCCCTCGACTACGCGAGATCGGAGTTCGACTCCGTCCACATTGCCCTTCCAGAAGGGACGACGTGGGAGCAGCTGCCAGACCCCGTGTCCATCGAGTTGACGGGCGAAGGGGCATACACGTTCGCGGTTCAGGCCGACTCGGCGGGAGGCTTGGTCTGCCGGCGCGCGCTGTCCCTCGGGCGATTGCACGTGCCCGCGAGCGCCTACCGCACCGTGAAGGGAGAGCACGACCGGATCCACGAGGAGGATACCCGCGTCTTCGCACTGCGAACACGGGCCGCCGGAACCGAGCCGGCAGGGGCCGGGGGGCAGTCTCGAGAGGGGAGATGAGGTCACCGTGATCCGCACGGCCGCTGTGCTGCTGGGTCTGGCATTGGTGGTTCCAGCGCTCTCCGGGGCGGAGCGCGCGCCCGAGTGGTTGCGGGCGGCAGCGTCTCTCCCCGTGCCCGACTCGCTCCGCGGCGACGAGGCAGTGGTGCTGCTGCGAGAGCAGGCGGTGCAGGTGGGTGAGGACGGAAGCGTGCGCATCGTGGAGCGCAGGGCCGTGCGCGTGGGGACAGCGGCTGGCAAGCAGGCGGCAGCTGCCCGTGTGGTCTATCGCACCGACACCGGCCGCGTGCTCCGCCTTCAGGCCTGGCTGATCCGCCCCTCCGGCGCTGTCGAATCGTATGTCCGCAACCGGATCGTGGACGTCGCGCTTCTCAACGATGACGTCTACAACGAGGTCCGCGTCCAGAACATCCTGGCCGGCGATGCGGCGGAGCCGGGATCCGTCTTCGGCTACGAGGCCGAGAGCGAGGATCGGACGGTCTTCACCCAGTTCGAGTGGTATGCGCAGGACCGCATGGCAACGTTGCGGTCGGGCTTCTCCGTCGCCGTGCCGGCGGGTTGGGCCATGGAACACCGGACGTTCAACCGTCCGCCGCTCGAGCCGACCGTTTCCGACCGGTCCTGGAGGTGGCAGGTCGAGAACCTCCCGCGGTTGGAGGACGAGCCGGGCGCGCCGCCGGCTACCGCCCTCGTGGCCCGCGTCGCGGCCCACTGGCGGCCCAGTACCGAGGCGGCCGGGGAGAAGGCGCTTCAGCTCACCGACTTCGTCTCCTGGGCCGACGTCGCGGGCTGGCTGGCGGACCTCTCTGCCGCTCCCTCCGAGCCGACCGGATCCGTCTCGGCGAGGGCGCGCCAACTCGTCGCCAGCGCCCGCAGCGAGCTGGACTCGATCCGCGCGATCGGCCGGTTCGTCCAGAGGGTGCGCTACGCCTCGATCTCCATGGGGACGGGACGCGGCGGCGGATACCGCCCACACGACGCCGACGACGTGCTGGCGAAGTCGTACGGCGACTGCAAGGACAAGGCGAGCCTGATGCGGGCCATGCTGCGTTCGGTCGGGATCCCCGCCTGGCTGGTCGTCGTTAGCGCCGGCGATCCGGACTACGTTCGGCCGGAGTGGCCCTCCCCGCATCAGTTCGATCACTGCATCGTGGGTGTGGGAACCCGGACGGGCGCCGGGCTGTCCGCGTGCGTGCGGGATCCCGTCTTCGACACGCTGCTCATCTTCGATCCCACCGATCCGAACACGGTCCTGGGCGATCTCCCGTCGGGCGAGCAGGGGGGCCTCGCCCTCGTCGTGTCCCACGACACGCGGGAGTTGCTGCGGCTGCCGGCCTTCGGCCCGGCGGAGAACCGCCTCGAGCGCCGTGCCAGCGTGGCGCTGGCGCCCGACGGACGGGCGAGCGGCAGCGTCAGGGAGAGCTCGATCGGGCAGGCGGCGGCGGCGGAGCGACGGCTGACGGGCCGGTCGGCTGCCGACTACCGCGAGATCATCGAGAGTTGGATGGCTCAGGGCGTGGGAGGCCCGGTCACCGCCACGGTGAGCATGGCGGACGACAGCGCGTCCGGTCGGTTCGTGCTGGATGTGGGTTTCGAGGCGCCGCGGTTCGCGCAACGGCTGCCGGGTGGGGTGCTCGCGTTCAGGCCCGCCATGGTCTCACGCAGCAGGTTCGCTCTGGCAGACGGCAAGCCCAGGCGGCTGCCCATCGAGCTGAAGGCGTCCGCCTTCCGGGAGTCCGTGATTGTCGCCCTGCCGGCGGGATTCGTGGCCGAGGAACTCCCCGCTCCCGTCTCGCTGGAGTCGTCGTTCGGCAGGTACTCGTCGAGCTACGTCGCGAGGGCCGGGGAGGTCCTCGGCGTTCGCTCGCTAGAGGTGCTGCGGTCCCGTGTGCCCGCGGAACGCTGCCACGAGGTGCGTGCGTTCTTCGACCGCGTGCGTGCGGCGGAGAACGCGGCAGTGCTCGTGACGGGACAACAACCATGAGGCACGCTCGTCCATCAGCGGCGTGTGCCGCAGGGGCACTCCGCGCGGATCCTGCCGCCCGCTCCCCGGCGTGTTTGGATGATTCGAATCACGTCCGCGCGAGGGTGATGCGGAGCCCCCTGTCTGGTGGGGAGCGGGCTGCACCAGAGTCGGATTGCGAATCACGCGTCAACGAATCGAGAGCGCAGGGAGGCGACCAACAGGCCCGAAGTCGAAAGGAGCGTGAAGCATGCACCGCATGGTCCTTCTGCTCACCGTGTCGCTGATGCTCGTCCCCGTCCCAATCCTCGCCAGCCAGGTGACGGTGCCGGACGACTACGCCACGATCCAGGCGGCGTGGGATTCCCGTGCCGACACGGTGTTCGTCCGCGGCGGGAAGTACCCCGAGGCACTCCAACTGGGCCACGAGATGAGTTGGACCAGGAGCCTGCTCGCCCTGCCGGCTGACCTGTGGTACGGCCCGGTCGCGAACCCGCCGGTGGTCGCGTCTATCACCACGGCCAACTACTCGATCAAACACCTGCGAGGCCTCGTGTCCACGGGGCCGGCAAGTGTGTGGGGAGGTTTGATCGAGGGATGCTGGTTCGGGGCAGGGCTCCAGCTCGGCCTCGGCGGGACCACCGTCTGGAACAACATGGTGTTCGGCAACATCGTGGCCAGTGGCGGGGCGGCCTTCAACATCTGCATGAACACAGTCATCGGCGGCAGGATCGAGGGCAATCCCGTCGGGGACTGCCAGATCCGAAGGAACGTCGTCCTCGGGCCGGCGGCGACGGGGATCATGGCGTGGTCCGACGTGTCGGCCATCGAGAACTATGTGCGCGGGTGTGGTGTCGGCATCCACGTGAGCGGCGAGTTCAGCGGGGCCAGCGGCAACGTCGTCGAGGACTGCTCGGGCACCGGCATACTCGCCGAGGCTCCGCCCTCGACGTGGTGGGGCGTGGGCGACAATACGGTTCGGCGTTGTGGGGGCGACGGGGTGAGCGTGGCGAGCGGGGCGCTCACGTCCGTGATTACGGGCAACACCGTGGACAGCGTCGGTGGGGCCGGCATCCGCACGCAGGGGCCCGGCGCGGAGGTGACTGGAAACGTGGTCACCCGCGCAGTCGGCCGGGGACTGGACATCAGCAGCGGTTTCTTGACGACGATGCTCGACAACCAGGTGGTCGGGGCCGGTGCCGATGGCGCAGTGGTGAGCGGCCAGATTGTGCAGGTCCGAGGCAACGTGGTCGGCCGCTCAGGTGGGCGGGGGCTGGCCGTGACGGGCGAGGAAGTGACGGTCCGCGCGAACACGCTCTACCTCAACGCCGACGCTGGCTTGGACCTGTCGGGCACGTCTTCGGCGGGGGTGGACTCCGTGGACCATAACATCGCGTATCAGAACGACGTCGGCCTGCGGTGGGACGGGCTTGGCACCGCTGTGCTCGGCTGCAACGACTGGTACGCTAACACCACCGCCAACACCGAAGGCATCTCGCCCGGAGCAACGGACCTGAGCCTGAACCCGCTCTTCTGCGACATGATGGCCGACGACGTGTCGCTCAGCGCGGTCTCCGCCCTGCTGGATCCCCCGGGCTGCGGGCTGGTTGGCGCGCTGGGGGAAGGGTGCCCCTATCCCGTGGCGGTGCCGCCGGAGCCGGGCGCGGTGCTGAGTGGCCTGGGGGTCCTCCCGCAGCCCGGCCGGGGGGAGGTCCGCCTGTCGTGGCAGGGGACGAATGACGTGACCGAGGTGGCGATCTACGACGTGACCGGGGCGCGGCGCTGGAGCGCCACGGCGGCGCCTGGGGCCAGCGAAGTCGTATGGCGCGGTGTGGACGACGACGGCCGGCCGCTCCCGGCCGGCGTCTACTTCGCCAAGGTCGGAAGCGGAGAGCGACAGGCCGCCGCGAACGTGGTGCTGGTACGGTAGCCCTGTGATGCGAACCGGTGTTCTGGCAATAGGTCTGGACCCAGCGTATCGGCCCAATTGAGGACCACTGGCTCCTCGATCGCAGGGTCTGGGAGAATGAGGTGTTCTGCGGGCGGCTGCGCTTGTGTCCTCGGCCGCAGAGCACATCGTCAGCCGACAACGCACGATCGGACACATGCTGCTGCATGTGGTTCCGTGGAGTCCGGGTCTTCGTGTCGCACCACGTTCTAGTCATCACAACGCGTGGGCCGTCCACCCGAACAGGAGTCAGTCATGCGCCGCTCGACCGCCACCGCTGTAGCCTGCGCCTCGCTGCTGCTCCTCTTGGCGGGCCATGTCCGCCCTGCCCTTGCCGTCGATGTGCCCGGAGACTACCCGTCTATCCAAGCAGCCTTGGACGCCGGTGCGACAGAGATCCTTGTTGCGGAGGGGACCTACCACGAGACGCTCCTAGTCACTCACGACGTCACACTACTGCCCGCACCGCCGGCGTCGTGGAGCGACCCGATTCCCGTGCCCAAGGTGGACGGGATGCTGCTTCAGCAGACTTGGGAGCTCGACAACGTATACGTCCGTGGTTTCCACTTCACAGGACCGGTGCTGCTCAACGACTTCGAGGTCAACGCGACCATAGAGAGTTGTAGGCTGGATGGTGGCTTCGCCACCCCGTCCAGCCCTGTGTTCGTTCACCTGAATATCCGCAACTGCGTGATTCTCGGGGACCTCTTCTCACACGCCTACTGGCCGCAGATCACGAACAACGTGGTCGTTGGCGGTGGGATAACTGCGTGGTCCAACGGCGGCGGATCGGTCAACGGGAACGTCATCATCGGCCCTGCGGCAGTTGGAATCGGCACGCCCTCGGGTGACGTGGGCACGTCCGTCTACAACAACATCATCCGCAACGTCCAGGACGGTATCGTGGCCCGTTTGGGCGGGGCGGACAGCAACCTCGTCGAGGACTGCGCCGGGACAGCCTACACAGCCATCGGTTCCGCGAGCTTCTACCACAACGTGGCACGGCGCTGCGGAGGGAACGGCATTACGCTCGCTGGAAGCGGAACGGCTGTGGGCAACACCGTGGAAAGCGTCGGGCTCGATGGCATCCATGTGTCATCCAGTTTCGCTCCTGTGCGCGACAACATCGTGAGCCACAGCGGGAATCATGGCATCTTCGCCACGGCGGGGGCAGCCATACACGGGAACCGCGTCCTCAGCGCCGGCGGCGATGGCATCCACGCGGAGCACGGCGACGGGGCGTGGGGCAATGTCGTGGGACGCTGCGCGGGCACGGGCATCGTCTCTCCGGACCTGCATCACAACACCTCGTACCTCAACGGTGGTTCGGGATACCGGGCAACGGACGGGTACCTGGATTCGCTGACACACAACATCGCGTACGGGAACAAGGGCTTCGGGCTGGTCTGGGCGGGCTCGGGCAGTCCCGTGCTGGCCTGCAACGACTGGTACGGCAACACCGCCGGCGATGTCTCGGGCACGAACCCGGGCGAGACCGATAAGTACGACTACCCGCTTTTCTGCGATCTGGCGCAGGACGACGCCTCTCTGAGCGCCGTCTCACCGCTCCTCGATTCGGCGGATTGCGGTCTCATCGGCGCGCTGGGTCAGGGGTGCACGGAGCCAGCAGCTGTGCCTCCTCCCGCTGCGACACTTGCCCCCATGTCCTTCACCGCGATGCCGAACCCTGCCAAGGGTGCCGTGTGGTTCGCGTGGCCGGGCACGAACGGAGCCGGACGCATGGAGGTCTATGACGTGACCGGCGCCGTCCGGTGGAGCCGGGATCTGGACGGAGGCCTGGCGTCGCTCTCTTGGGACGCAAAGGACCACCAGGGCCAGCGGCTGCCGGCCGGGGTGTACTACGCCCGCCTGAACAGCGCGGGAACGGTGGCGACCGCGAGGTTTGTGCTCGTGCCGTAGGTCGTGGGTGAGTGGCCTCATCTGCGGAGATGGTCCCCGCATGGTCATCTGCGATGCAGCCGTCGCGGGCGGTGAGGGAGTGCGCAGACGAAAGGAGCATGGGGAATGAGCCGCATGGTGCCGCTGCTCGCCTTGTCGTTGCTGGTCGCCCCTGCCGACGCCCTCGCCAGCGTGGTGACGGTGCCCGACGACTACGCCGCGATCCAAGCGGGACTGGACTCGTGGGCCGGCACCGTCTGGGTGCGGGCCGGCGAATATACGGAAGTGCCCATCAGTAGCAGCCAGACAGCCCCACCCAAGTCCGTTAGCCCTGGTCGAGGCAGAGTCCTTTGCGAGCGCCCAGCCGCTTGGACCCGACCGCTCCGTGGGAGACGACCGCCAGCTGGGCAAGGAGCATGACTCAGGGCTGGGGACGAGAGCCTGGTGCCGGCGGCCCGGGGAGCCGTGCTACTACGAGCGTGGCGGGACGCCGGTCCCGTGGCGGGAGGCAAAGCTGTAGGGCATTCGCCGCCGCCGGTGCGGGCTCGCGGCGCCCGCGACGACGGCGCGGCCGGAGTGCTATGCTCCCGCGCACGCTCGTGAGTCGGTGACTCCGTCGAGACGTCCGCCGGTTTCGCGTTCCCGTGAGGGCCCCCATGGGTGCGTTCCTGCTTGGCGCGGTGTCGGCAGCGCTGCTGGTGCTGATCACGCTCTACGTCGTGGCGTCCGCGAAGTCGGCGGCCGGCTCGGCGTCGGAGGATTCGCCGACGTCGCCCCCACCGGTGCCGCTCTTCCCTCCGGCGGGTGAGCGGCTGTTCACCGACGCGTTCACCGACCGCGTCTACGCCCTGCAGGCCAAGGTCCTCGGGCAGCCCCTGCCGTCCCTGCCGCAGCACTTCCTCCAGATGCCGGCCTTCCTCGAGCTGGTCGGGGTGATGTCGGACGTGAAGTCGTCGAACGAGACGCTGTTCGAGTTCGCCGCGGGGGAGGACGCGGCCCTCGCGTGGGCCGCGCTGGTCGCGCTGGCGCGGCGCCCCCCCGATGCGGACGTCGAGGCGCGCCTGCTCCAGCGGCTCAACGGTCTGCACCCGTGGAGCCTGCACTTCATCCTGCACGTGCTCGAGACGTGGCGTCCCGACGAGCCCACGCTGGCCGGGAGGGTGCTGGTCCTCCTCGGTGCCTCGTGGGGGGAGATCCGGGAGGGCAGCGTCCTGGACGGCTTCCTCCGCCGGCGCGCGGCGGTCGCGCCGCCCACGCTTAAGGACGTGGAGCCGCCGCCGGACTTCGACGCCGACGTGCTGCGCACCCTCCTGCGGAAGTGGGCCGACCCCGGGATCGCGCGGCCCCTGCTCGCCGAGCTCGACGCGCTGGCGCCGCCGGCAGCGGGAGGGCTCGGCGGGGCCCGGGGCGGCCGGCCCGCCGGCGAGGCCGACGTCGTGCGCAGCATGGAGGAGCTCGAGCGGAGGAGGACGGGCGAGGTGAGGAATCTCGCCGACCTCGGGCGGGTCACCGCGCCGCACGCCTGGAAGGAGGACGGGCTGCTCGGCTGGCCCACCGCCGACGGCGCGCTCAAGCGCGCCTGCGCCGCGCTGGCGGCCTCGCCGCCGCGCTCCGTGCTCGTCGTGGGCGAGCCGGGCGTGGGCAAGAGCTCGCTGGCGCGGCGGGTGGCTGCGCACCTGTCGGCGGCGGGCTGGACCGTCTTCGAGGCCGGCGGCGGCCAGGTCAACTCGGGCATGGTCTACGTGGGCGCGCTCGAGAACCGCGTCCGCTCGCTCCTGTCCCTGCTCCGCGCGGGGGACAAGGTGGTCTGGGTCGTTCCCGACCTCCACGAGCTGATGTGGGCCGGCCGTCACGACCAGCGGAACGCGGGCGTTCTGGAGATGCTCCTCCCGGCCCTTGAGGCGGGGGAGCTGCTGCTGCTCGGTGAGGCGCAGTCCGCGGCCCTGGAGCGCATCCTGAACGAGCGGCCCGAGGTGACGCGCCTGTTCGAGGTCATCCGGCTCGAGCCGCCGTCGGAGTCCGAGACGGCGAGCCTGGTCGAGCAGTGGGCCGCCGGGCTCGAGGGCGTCGAGGTGCCGCCCGCGGTCCGCGCCGAGGCGGCGGCGCTGGCGCGGCAGTACCTCCAGGCCGAGGCGCCCCCCGGCGGGGTCCTGCGCCTGCTCAAGTCGGCGCTGAGCCTGGCCCGGCTCCGGGACGCCGGGCCCGGCGGCGCCCGCTCGCTCACCCCGGACGACCTCGTCGAGGCGCTGGCGCAGGCGACCGGGCTGCCGCTCGACATCCTCGACGAGCGCTGCGAGTTCGACGCGGCGGCGGTGCGGCGCCGCTTCGAGGCGCGGGTCATCGGGCAGTCCGAGGCGGTGGACTGCCTGGTGGAGCGGCTGGCGCTGCTGAAGGCCGGGGTCACCGACCCGGGCCGGCCGACGGGCGTGTTCCTCTTCGTGGGCGGCAGCGGCACGGGCAAGACCATGCTGGCCCGCACGCTGGCCGAGTACCTCTTCGGCTCGCCCGAGCGCCTCGTGCGGCTCGACATGAGCGAGATGCACGGCGCCCAGGCGCTGGACCGGCTGCTCGGCGAGGAGCGCGGCCCCCGCCCGGCGGGCAACTCGCTGGTGGAGCGCGTGCGCCGCCAGCCGTTCTCCGTCGTGCTGCTGGACGAGTTCGACCGGGCGCACCCGGACGTGTGGGACATGTTCCTGCAGGTGTTCGACGCCGGGCGCCTCACCGACCGCCGCGGCGAGACGGCCGACTTCCGCCACGCGATCATCATCCTGACGTCGAACCTGGGCGCGGCCACGAACGGCGTGCGCCTCGGGCTCGTCGGCGGCGGGGAGGGTGTCGGCCCGGCGGGGATCCAGCGCGCGGTGGAGCGCACGTTCCGGCCCGAGTTCCTGAACCGCCTCGACCGCGTCGTCGCCTTCCGCCCGCTCACCCGCGAGGTCATGCGACGCATCCTGCGCCAGGAGCTGGCCGACGCGTTCGCCCGCCGGGGCCTGCGCCGGCGCGACTGGGCGGTCGAACTGGAGGACAGCGCCATCGACCTGCT
>CAZSQE010000010.1:0-18482 GCA_964608905.1 uncultured bacterium
CCTGCTGCACGCGCTGGGCTGGACCGCCGACCCGGCGCCGGGCTGGCGCGCGGCCGCCGCGGACCTGGCGGCGCGGGACGCGGAACTGGGCCCGGGCGCGCCCGAGGGGCGCAACCCGGCCAAGCGGCTGGCGCACGAGCTGGACGGGCGGCTCGTCTACCTCTACGCCGGCGCCGGGCCGCTCGAGGCGGTGACCCTGCGCTGGCGGCAGCAGCTGCACGAAAATGCTAAGCTGCTCGCCCACTCGGCGGTGGTCCCCGAGCTCGATCACAACGAGATCGTCGGCTGGGAGCGGCCCGGGGCCCTGCACCGCGGCATCGCCCTGGTCGTGCTGCGCGACCCGGCGGACGCGCCGGAGATCCAGGCCCGGCTCGCGCTCACCGGCGAGTACGCGCGGCGGCAGGGCGCGGCGGTGCACGAGTGGGAGGCCCCGGCGGGGCCGCGCCTGGCGCGGCTCGCCGCGGCGGTGCAGTTCGGCGACTACCTGAGCCTGTACCTGGCGCTGCTGGCGGGGGCCGACCCGACCCCCATCCCCAGCATCGACGGGTTCAAGCGGCGTCTGGCGGACCGGAAGGGGACCACGGCATGAGCTCCGACATCCTCGCGGTCATCCCGGTGGCGGGCGTGGGCACGCGGCTGCGGCCGCACACCCACACCCAGCCCAAGGTGCTGCTGCACGTGGCCGGCAAGCCCATCCTCGCCCACATCCTCGACGAGCTGCCGCGCCTCGGCATCCGGCGCGCCGTCCTGGTCGTGGGCTACATGGGCGACCTGGTGCGCGAGTACGTGGGCGAGCACTACCGCGACCTCGAGGTGGCCTACGTCGAGCAGCCGGACCGGCTCGGCCTCGGGCACGCCGTCTCGCTCGCCGAGCCCTACGCCGGCGACGGGCGCGTGCTGGTCATCGTCGGCGACACCATCTTCGACGCCGACCTCGCCGGCGTGCTGGCCGGCGGCGTCAACAGCATCGGCGTCAAGGCGGTCGAGGACCCGCGCCGCTTCGGCGTGGTCGAGACCGGCCCGGACGGCCGGGTCATCCGCATGGTCGAGAAGCCCGAGCAGCCGGCCTCGAACCTGGCCATCACCGGCATCTACTACTTCCACCGCGGCCGGCCGCTGTTCGCGGCGCTGGCCGAGTTGCAGCGCCGCGACCTGCGCACCAAGGGGGAGTACCAGCTCACCGACGCCATGCAGATGCTGGTCGCCCAGGGCGAGGTCATCACCACCTTCCCGGTCGCCGGCTGGTACGACTGCGGGCAGACGGAGACGCTGCTCGAGACCAACCGCGTGCTGCTCGACAAGCAGAACGGCGCGCCGGCCATCCCCGGCTCGGTCGTGCACGGGCCGGTGTGCGTGGCGCCGGGCGCGGTCGTCGAGAACTGCATCCTCGGGCCCCACGTCTCGGTCGCGGCCGGGGCCCGCCTGCGCAACGCCGCGGTTCGCGACAGCATCGTCAACGAGAACGCCGTCGTCGAGGACATCATGCTCGAGAGCTCGGTCGTGGGGGAGAACGCCGTGGTGCGCGGCGGCTACCGCCGCGTCAACGTGGGCGACTCGAGTGAGGTACACTTCACCTAGCAGGCCGCAGCGCTTCACCCCGCGCAGCACCCGCCGGGCGCCCGGTGGCCCCGGCCGGCGCGAACGACAGCCGACCCGCAACCCCTCCGGAGAACCTCATGGCAGCCCGTCACCTCTTCACCTCCGAGTCCGTCACCGAAGGCCACCCCGACAAGATCGCGGACCAGATCTCGGATTCCGTGCTCGACGCGCTCATCGCGCAGGACCCGCGCAGCCGCGTCGCGTGCGAGGTGCTGGTGACGACCGGACTCGCCTTCGTCGCCGGCGAGATCACCAGCCACGGCTACGTCGAGATCCCCGCGCTGGTGCGCCGCGTCATCGGCGAGATCGGCTACGACCGCGCCGAGTACGGCTTCGACAGCCACACCTGCGCCGTCATCACCGCCATCGACGACCAGTCGCCCGACATCGCCCTGGGCGTGGACAAGGGCGGCGCGGGCGACCAGGGCCTGATGTTCGGCTTCGCCTGCCGCGAGACGCCGCAGCTCATGCCGCTGCCGATCATGCTGGCGCACGCCATCACCCGGCGGCTGGCCGCGGTGCGGCGCAACGGCACCATCCCCTACCTGCGCCCGGACGGGAAGTCGCAGGTCACCATCGAGTACGAGGACGGCAAGCCGCTGCGGGTGGACACGGTGGTGGTCTCGAGCCAGCACGCCGCCGAGGTCAAGCACGCGACCATCCAGCGCGACATCATCGAGAAGGTCGTGATGCCGGTGCTGCCCAAGCGGCTGCTCAAGCGCGACCGCAAGCCGAAGTTCTACATCAACCCGACCGGCTCGTTCATCCAGGGCGGCCCGATGGCCGACACCGGCCTGACCGGGCGCAAGATCATCGTGGACACCTACGGCGGCGTCGGCAGCCACGGCGGCGGCGCGCTCTCCGGCAAGGACCCGAGCAAGGTGGACCGCTCGGCCGCCTACGGCGCGCGCTACGTGGCCAAGAACCTGGTGGCGAGCGGGCTGTGCGACCGCGCCGAGGTGCAGGTGGCCTACGCCATCGGCGTCCCCGAGCCGGTCAGCATCATGGTGGACACGAAGGGCACCGGAAAGGTGAGCGACCAGAGGCTCACCACCCTCGTGCGCAAGCACTTCGACCTGTCGCCGGCGGGGCTCATCAAGGACCTGCGCCTGCGCCGGCCCATCTACCGGCTCACCGCGACCTACGGCCACTTCGGGCGCACCGAGCCTGGCTTCACCTGGGAGAGGACCGACAAGGCGAAGCTGCTGGCGAAGAGCGTCGTCTAGTTCCCTTCGTTCTCCGGGGCCGGCGCGGGCGACCGCGCCGGCCCCGGCCGGTTCCGGGAGGGACCCATGCTGAAGTCGATCGTCGAGCGCCGCAGCATCCGCCGCTACACGGACCAGCCCGTCGGCGAGGCCGAGGTCGAGCAGATCCTCGAGGCGGCACGGCTGGCGCCCTCGGGCAGCAACACCCAGCCGTGGCGCTTCACCGTCGTGCGCGACGCGGCGAAGCGGGCGGCCATCGCCCAGGCCTCGCACCGCCAGACGTGGATGAACACCGCCCCGGTGCACGTGGTCTGCGTGGCCGACATCCGCTGTCGCATCCCGGGCTACGCCGGGCCGCCGCTCGACGACGAGAACCCGCTGCCCGAGCTGAAGAAGATCATCCGCGACACCTCCATCGCCGTCGAGCACCTCGTGCTCGAGGCCACGGAACTGGGGCTCGGGACCTGCTGGATCGCCTGGTTCACGCAGCCCGAGATCCGCGCCGCCATCGAGGTCGCGCCGTACGAGCACGTGGTCGCGGTGGTCACCGTCGGCCATCCGGCCGAGCACCCGGCGCCGCGCGAGCGGCTGCCCCTGTCCGCCGTCGCGCGGGCCGAGGGCGCGCCGGCGGCCGCCGCCGCGGGCCCGCCGCAGGACGCCGGCTACACCATCACGGACGACCGCAACAGCGTGGATCTGGCCGTGGTGCACGACTGGCTGAGCCGGCAGTCGTACTGGGCGGCCGGCCGCTCGCTCGAGACCGTGCGGCGCTCGGTCGAGAACTCGCTGTGCTACTCGGTGTTCTCGCCCGAGGGCAGGCAGGTCGGCTTCGCCCGGCTGGTCACCGACCACGCCACGTTCGCCTGGCTCTGCGACGTGTTCGTCCTCGAGGAGCACCGCGGCCGGGGGTTGAGCAAGCGCCTGATGGAGACCATCCTCGCGCGCCCCGACCTGGCCGCGGTCAAGCGCATCCTGCTGCGCACGCGGGACGCGCACGGGCTGTACCGGCAGTACGGGTTCGCCGGCCTCGCGCCGGACGAGACCTGGATGGAGCGCCCCGGGCCGGCAGCGCAGCCGGCCGGCTGAGCGGGGCGGCGCCCCTCAGGGCTTCGCCCGCAACGCCCGCCGCAGCAGCGCGACCTGCCCGCCGTGGTAGGCGTTGTGCTCCACCACCCCGACGAGCATCGCCTCGAAGGTGACGCCCGTGCCGAGCGCGGCGACGCGCTCGCCGCCGAACACCTCGCCGAGACGCGCCTCGGGGAACTCCGCCAGCGCCCGCTGCAGGCGCGCGTGCGCCGCGTCGAGTCGCGCGCGGGCCGCGGGCCAGGGGCAGGCGGGCGGCCAGTCGCCGGCCTCGGGCCCGCCGGGGGCCTTGCCCTGCAGCCGTGCGGCCACCTCGTCCATCCACGCCGCCGCGTGCAGCACGATCTCGAGGATCGAGTGCGCGTCGGGCACGGGCCGCGCGGCGGCCCCCGCCTCGGTGACGCCGGCGAGCAGCGCCGTCAGCGACGGGCCGTGCCACGGGTCGCCGGCGACGGAGCGGGCGATGGTCTCGGCGAGGGTGGCGAGCGACATGGCGGGTCTCCGGTCCGGACGACCTTACGGCGGCGGCGCGCCCCGCGCCACCCGCGCCCGGGCGCCGCAGGGGGGCGCCCGTCCCGCGCCGCGCCGCGCACCGCGCCGGCCGCCCCGCCCGCCTACCTCAACCGCGCCGGCTGTGCGATAGTGCCGCAGTTCCCACGGCATCATCGTTCCACAGCCCCCGAAGGAGGAAGCATGCGAGTCGCATCACGCTCCCGGGCCGCGGCCGTGCTGGCGCTGCCCCTGCTCGTGGCCGTCGCCCTCGCCCTGGGCGCCCCGGCGGCGCACGCCGCGGCGAAGCCGGCCCCGAAGGCGCCGCCGCCCGTGACCACGGGCCTCGAGAACCTCGAGAAGCAGGTGAGGGAGTTCACGCTCCCGAACGGCCTCAAGTTCATCGTGGTCGAGCGCCACAACGCCCCGGTGTTCTCGTTCGAGACCATGGTGAACGCGGGCGGCGCGGACGAGCAGATCGGCCAGACCGGCATCGCCCACATGATGGAGCACATGGCCTTCAAGGGCACCAGCGTGGTGGGCACCAAGGACTGGGCGAAGGAGCAGCCGCTGCTCGAGGCCGAGGAGAAGGCCTACCAGGAGCTGCTGGCCGAGCGGCGCAAGGGCTTCAAGGCCGACACCGCGAAGCTGGCGACGCTGCAGAAGGCCCTCTCGGTGGTGCAGGACGAGGCGCGAGCGCAGGTGGAGTCGAACGAGTTCTCGCGCATCATCGAGTCGGCGGGCGCGCCCGACATGAACGCCATGACCAGCGACGACGTGACGCAGTACTACTACTCGCTGCCGTCGAACCGCCTCGAGCTGTGGGCGCTCATGGAGGGCGGGCGCATGACCTGGCCCGTCTTCCGGGAGTTCTACAAGGAGCGCGACGTGGTGTACGAGGAGCGGCGCATGGCCATCGAGTCGTCGCCCGTCGGCCGGCTCGTCATGAACTTCATCAACACCGCCTTCGTGGCGCACCCCTACAAGACCGGCGTCATCGGCTACCCGTCGGACCTCAAGAGCTTCAGCCGCAGCGAGGGCGACGCCTTCTTCCGCAAGCACTACGTGGCCAAGAACATGGCGGTCGCCGTGGTCGGCGACGTCACCGTGCCCGAGGTGCAGGCGCTGGCGACCAAGTACTTCGGCGCCATCTCGGACGCCCCCGCGCCGCCGCCGGTGGTCACCCAGGAGCCCGCGCACGACGCCGAGCGCCGCGTCATCCTCGAGGACCCGGCGCAGCCGATGATCGTCGTCGGCTGGCACATCCCGGCGGGCAACGACCCGGGCTACCCGGCCTACGAGGCGCTGGCCAGCCTGCTGGGCGGCGGCGACTGGGCGCGCCTGAACAAGGCGCTGGTCAAGGAACGCAAGATCGCCGTGCAGCTGCAGGCCTTCGCCGGGCTGCCGGGCAAGAAGTACCCGAACATGCTCGGGCTGTTCATCGTCCCCGCCGCGGGGCAGGACCCGCTCGCCGTCGAGCAGGCCGCCTACGGCGTCATCGACAGCATCCTGGCCGCGAGCCCGTTCCTGCCCGCCGAGCTGGAGGGCTACAAGGTGCGCGTGCGCGCCCAGAACATCGCCCGGGCCGAGCGCAACTCGAGTCTGACCGACGCGCTGGCGCGGGCGCAGGTCCTGCAGGGCGACTGGCGGGAGTTCTTCCGCGAGCAGGAGCGCGTGCAGGCGCTCACCGTGGCCGACCTGACCGAGGCGATGCGGCGCTCGCTCGTCAAGAGCAACCGCACCGTCGCCATGATCGTGAACCCGCCGGCCCAGGCCGCGAACGAGGGAGGGCGCTGACCATGACGCTCGCACGCCTTCTGAGCCGCGCCGCCCTGCCGCTGGTGCTGGCGCTGACGTCCATCGCCCCGGCCCGGGCGCAGGACCCCGCGCTGCTCGACCCGTCCACGCTCGCCACGCCGCCGCTGCGCCGTGTGCAGGCGCCGAAGCCCGAGCGCCTCGTGATGCCCAACGGCATCGTCGTCTTCCTGCTCGAGGACCACTCGCTGCCCGTGGTGCGCGGCAGCGCCTACTTCCGCTCGAGCCCCCTGTGGGTCCCGGCGGAGAAGACCGGCCTCGCCGACGTGACCGGCGACGTCGTCCGCACCGGCGGCAGCGCCGCGCACAGCGGCGACTGGCTGGACGACCGGCTGGCCGCCATCGGCGCCTCGATCAGCAGCGGCATCCAGCCGGACCAGGCCTACGCCGGGTTCCGCTGCCTGCGCGAGAACGTGGCCGAGGTCGTGGGCCTGTTCGCCGAGATCCAGCGCGCGCCCGCGTTCCCCGAGGACAAGATCGAGCTGGCCAAGGTCGGCCTGCGGCAGGGCATCGCCAGCCGCAACGACGAGATGATCAACCTGCTCGTCCGCACGGCCACCGAGGCGGTGTACGGCAAGGACAACCCGTACGCGCGCAAGCCCGAGTACGCCACCGTCGAGGCCATCACCCGCGAGGACTGCCAGAAGCTGCACGCGCAGGCGTTCCGGCCCGAGCGGATGGTCCTGGCGGTGTACGGCGACTTCAAGAGCGCCGAGATGAAGAAGCTGCTGGCGGCCACGTTCGGCGACTGGAAGCGTGGCGCGGCCGTGGCCGTGCCGCCGCCGCCCGTGCCGCCGATGGCGCCGTCGCGGCTGGTGTTCGCCCCCAAGGACGACGTGACCTCGACCGGTGTGATCATCAGCCACCTCGGCTTCCGCGCCGACGACCCCGACTACGCCGCCATGAACGTGTACGGCATGGCGCTGGGCGGCGGGTTCCAGTCGCGGCTCGTCAACAAGATCCGCACCGAGCGCGGCCTGGCCTATGCCTCCGGCGCGATGGCGGGCGCGGACTTCATCCGGCCCGGCGTGTTCCTGGCCTACACGCTCACCCGCAACGACTCGGCGCTGACCGCGCTCGACCTGCTGCGGGGCGAGACGCGCAAGACCGTCGAGGCCCCGTTCACGCCCGAGGAGCTGAAGGCGGCCAAGGAGTCGGAGAGCAACAGCCTGGTGTTCAGCTTCGCCGAGCCGTCGGCCATCCTGTTCCGCACCGCCTTCTACGAGATGGCCGGCTACCCGCTCGACTTCCTCGACCGTTACCAGAAGGCGCTCGAGGGCGTGGACGCCGCCGGCGTGCTGGCCGCGGCGCAGCGCAAGATCCAGCCGGACCGTTTCGTGGCCGTGCTGGTGGGCAAGGAGAAGGAGTTCGAGCGGCCGCTCGAGAGCATGGGGCTGCCGGTCGAGCGCGTGGACATCGCCATCCCGCCGCCGCCGTCGAAGCTGGCGGTGGGGGAGGCCTCGCCCGAGGCGCTGGCCAAGGGGCAGATGGCGCTGGTCAAGGCCGCCGCGCGCGCCGGCGGCAGCGCCGCGTGGAAGATGATCAAGAGCGTGGCCACCGAGAGCGCCGAGACCATGCACATGGGCGGCCAGAGCATGTCCATGACCGGCACCACGCAGTGGCGGCTGCCCGACCGCATCCTGGCCGTGCGCCAGCTGCCCATGGGCGAGATCAGGCAGGGCTGCGACGGGACGACCGGCTGGATGGCGGCGATGGGACAGATGCAGGAGCAGCCCAAGGCCGTGACCGCGCTCCGGGAGGAGTACGAGCGCTCGTTCTTCCGGCTGTTCGGCCAGCCCGATGCCTACCAGGTGCAGATGCTGCCCGAGCCGAAGGTCGTGGACGGCGTGAGCTACGTCGTGGCGGTGGTGAGGAGCGAGGTCATCAAGGACTGGATGCTCTACTTCGCGCCCGACGGCCAGCTCGCCCGGATGGAGTACATGGGCGAGGGGATGGGCGGGGTGCCGGCCCGCATGCTGGAGATCTACGGGGACTGGAAGGCCGTCGGCGCCGTGCAGTGGCCGCACAGCTCGCGGACGCTGGCCGACGACAAGCCCGTCATGGAGAGCACGCTGACGAAGGTGACGCTGAACCCGACGCTGGGCGACGAGCTGTTCGCGAAGCCGGCGCAGTGAGCCGACCGTCCCCGGGGATGGTCGGCACGCGGGGAACGTGAGGGGCCGCGAGGCCCGGGGGAGGCCAGCCCGAGTGGGTTGGCCTCCCTTCCATTGTGCGAGGGCGGGGCCGGAGGCGAAGGGTCTCGGCCGGCCGGGGCAGGGTGAGGAGAGGCGGGGCCGTCCGGCGCGGGCCACACGCGGCGATTCCGCTTGACGCTGCCGGCATGGAGGCATAGCGTTCTCAACTGTTGATCAACCCTCTGTCTGGCTCGGGATCGCCATGCGTGACATCCCCTCGATCCGAACCGAGACCAGCTCCCGGCCCTGGGCTGACGGCTTCCAGCTGTCAGCCCGGGGCCGCATGCGTTCGTGGCCGTCCCGTCCATGTGGTGTGACGGCTCCGACGCCTCCGATGTCGCGCCCCCCAAGGAGTCCGCGATGAAGCCGCCGCGCCGATGGATGGTGTGGTTGGTGGTGCTGGTGATGGGAGCGGTGTCCTTGCCCATCCAGGCTGACGCCCGCCCCAGGGCCCTGCTGGTGCTCCCGAGCGACTTGAAGGATGACGCAAGCGGCGATCCCGACGTTCCCGTGAACCCACGACCGTCCGCCGAACTCAGGCTCACTCCGTTCCTCTCGGTTGGCCTGACGACCGGGCGGCCGGAGTGGTTCGCAGTCGTCGTTGTTGTCCTGAGTGAATGCGCCTCGGACCTCGCTGCGGACGTTACCGTCATGCGAGGCCGCCAATGACCCTGCGCGGAGCTCGGAAGAAGGCGCTGGAGGAACTCCTTGTTCAGGGTGAGGGTGTTCCAGTTGCCCCTCCAGTTGCCGAGGCTGCTGTGCGGCATTGTGAGGAGCTTGTGCGGAGTGGCGACGCCGGTGCAGCCATGGACTTGGCGAATCAGATACTGCGCCACAAAGAGGCGATTTCAGTGGATCAGGAACTTCGCCTGTTGGCCGCGCGTGCAACGGCGTTGGCAATTGGCGGTGAGTACAATCAGTCTCTCACAATGGTCGGATGCGTTCGGGAGCAGTGGGGGGAGAATCTGCGGAAGGTCCCGGACTTGGCCGGAAGGCTGACCGTACTGGAGGGTATGTGTCTCTACATGCTCAATCAGGCAGAAGATTCCCTGCGCACGCTCTTGAGTCTTCGCGCTAGCCTTCTCCAGGCCCCAGATAGCGCGCTTCTCGCGTTCTGCGCCAACCAACTGTCGGCCGTCTACGTCTCCGCGGGGCAGTTTGGCCTCGCGCTGCAAATGGCGCAGGACGCGGTCGTCTCGGCACGCCGAGCTGGGGATAGGTACGTGGTTGGTCAAGCACTCACCAACTACTCGCAGATTCAGAAGCGGGCCTGCCGATGGGCAGAAGCTAAGCAGGCAGCTGAGGAGGCGCTGGAGATTCAGGAGGAGATTGGCGCACGGCATCATGTGGCCCACATCCTCCGATCCCTGACGCTGCTGCGGTGGAAGCGCGGTGAACTTGAGGCTGCACTGAGCATGTGGGCGCGGTGCTCAGCGAGTGCTGAAGGGCTGAGCAACGTGGTGCTTGCCTCGTTCACCGACCTAGCAAAGGCCCTCATCCTCATCCACTGTGGCCGATACGATGAGGCGGCGAGGATCTGCCGCGCAATCCCCGGCTGGGAGGTGCTGCACGGGGGCTCGAAGGCGGCGCTGCTGGCTGCTGAGTACCTCGGTGACATCGACCTTGAGTGCAGCCAAGCGGAGTCAGCGCTCAGGGTCTTCGACGACCTGCGCACGAGGGCCGTGGCAATAGCGCCGACCGGCGAGCTTGTCGCGGAGCTCCACCGGAGACGCGCGGAGTGTCAGTACTTGCTCCAGTTCAATGAGGCTGCCTACTCCCTGGCCCTGCGCGGGCGCGAGGAGTGTAGGAGGACTGGCGACCGCTACGAGGAGGCTGCGACCTATCGCATTCTGGCGCTCAGTGCCGCGGCTGTCGGCAAGCCGGACGAGGCCAAGAAGTGGTTCGATGAGGGCTTCGCCTTCTACGAGGACATCCAGACACCCTACGAGTGGGGCAAGCTCTGGATGGCCTACGGCGACTGGCTGCTGGGGCCGCACGCCGGCGTGCACGCCGACCGCCGGGGTGCGCACGAGGCCTACCTGGCGGCGCAGGACCACTTCGAGCGCATCGGGGCCAAGGCGAAACTGGCCGAGGCGAACGAGCGACTGACGAGGCTCAGGCCCGTAGAGACCGTACTCGCCGCGGACCTCGTGAAGGACGAGCCCCGCCGCACGCCCCGTCGGCCTCGCCAGGCGCTGGACATCGAGCGCCGCTCGGCCTGGGCCTACGAGACCTACCGGCTGATGACGCGCAGCCCGAGCATGCTCGCACTGCTCGACGACGTGGCCACGCTGGCCAGGAGCGACACGCCGATGCTGGTCCTCGGCGAGTCGGGCACCGGCAAGGAGCTGGTGGCGCGCGGCATCCACGAGCTGTCGGGGCGCAAGGGCACGTTCATGGGCATCAACGCCGGCTCGCTGCCGCGCGAGATCATCGAGAGCGAACTGTTCGGCCACGTGGCGGGGGCGTTCACGGGCGCCACCCGCGACAAGGCGGGCCTCTTCGAGGTCTGCAACAAGGGTACGGTCTTCCTCGACGAGATCGCCGAGATGTCCACCGAGCTGCAGTCGCGCCTGCTGCGCTTCCTCGAGACGGGGGAGTCGCGCCGGGTGGGGGCCAACGGGAACGTCGCGGTGGACACGCGCATCATCGCGGCCACGAACCGCGAGCGCCGCGACCTCGAACGGGGCAAGGACTTCCGCGTGGATCTCTACTACCGCCTGGCGCACGCGGTCGTCACCCTGCCGCCGCTGCGCCAGCGGGGCGACGACGTGCGGTTGCTGGTCGAGCACTTCCTGGCGGAGTCCTGCGCGGCCGCCGGACGGCAGGTGGAGCTGTCTCCGGCGGCGATGCAGGCGCTGGTGCATTACGCCTGGCCGGGCAACGTGCGGCAGCTGCGCGCCGTCATCAAGCGGGTGGTGCTGCTGGCGAAGGAGGGCCGCGCGGTCACGCCGGAGCAGCTCGAGTTGCACAACGCCGAGGTGCCCACGACCCTGACCAGGGAACTGGAGGTCGAGGAGCGCCGCATCGTGCAGGAGGCGCTGGCCAAGGCCTCGGGCTCGCGCACCGAGGCGGCGAAGATCCTCGGCGTGCCCCGCACGACGCTGGTCAACAAGATCCGGCGGTTCGGACTGTAGACGCCGCACCGGCGGCCAGGGTCGATGGTCCTGCGGTCGTCGCTCGCGGGTGCGCGGGCGCCGACTGTGCGATGCTTCGCGGGCCGTAGCGGGCCGCCCCGAGGAATCCCGTGCTCTACCACGCCCTGGCAGACCTGGTCGTCGTCCTTCACTTCGCCTTCCTCGCCTTCGTGGTGATCGGCGGCGCCTTCGTGCTGCGCTGGCCGAAGCTGGCCTGGGTCCACGTTCCCGCGGCGATCTGGGGCGTGCTGATCGAGTTCTTCGGGTGGATCTGTCCGCTCACGCCCCTCGAGATCGCCCTTCGTCACCGCGCCGGCGAGGCGGCCTACACCGGTGGCTTCATCGCTCACTACGTCATGCGCCTGCTCTATCCCGAGGGGCTGACGCGCGGGACCCAGGTGGTGCTGGGCGTACTCGTGCTGGCGCTCAACGTCGGTCTGTACTGGCTCGTGCTCGCCCGGCGTGGGCGGATGGGACGGACATCACGCTGAAGCGAGTGGCGCCCATGTCCGGCAGCACCCGGTCGTGCGCGCCGAGGCGACGCCCGGTGCTGCGCACCCGTCCCCCGGGGAACCGCTCCTCGGACCACGAGCGTCGCGACCTCGGGCGGAGCAGGGACTTCCGCGTGGATCCCTGCTGCCGCCTGGCGCGCGCGGTCGTCACCCTGCCGCCGCTGCGCCAGCCGGGCGACGACGTGCGGCTGCTGGTCGGGCACTTCCTGGCGGGGTCCTGCGCGGCCGCCGGACGGCAGGTGGAGCTGTCCCCGGGCGCGGTGCAGGCGCTGGTGAACCACGCCTGGCCGGGCAACGTGCGGCCGCTGCGCGCCGATATGTGCGGCGGGCCGTGGCTCACCGGGGCGTGGGTCACGGCCCGTCGCATCGAGGAAGCACCCGGGGCGGGGTGTCTCAGGACTCCGAGTCCACGACCTTCGTGCCGGCGAGCTTGTCGCCGAGGCGGCGGCCTTCGGCATCCGTCAGCACCAGCACGATCTCGATGATGCCGATGGCCAGTTGCGCGACGCCCAGCAGCCCGGCGACGGCCCAGCCGAGGATCGGGATCTCGAGGAGCGGCAGCCCGATGAGACCGAGCACGAACGGGAGGTTGCGCTTCGCGGAGGTGGCGAGGTCCATGGGCTGTCCGTCGAGCCGCACCGGGCGCAGCTTCATCACCTGCTTGCCGATGGACCGCCGCTTCATGAACTCCACGTCGAGCCCGTCGCGCACCACCACGTAGACCGCGCTCAGCAGCCATCCGAGGACCGGCACCAGGCTCAGCACCGCGCACAGCGCCCCGTCGATCAGCGCGGCGAGGAAACGCTTGCCCAGGTCCGCCTTGGCCGAGGGCACCACGGGTTCACCTTGCGGCATCGTCATGGACCACCTCCGGGTTCCGCCTGCGCCAGGGCTCGGGCCCGACTCGGCCTCGCCTCCGGCCGACGGGCGGCATGATAGCGGGCGGGTATGGGCGCGGGAAGCGTCCGCTCGCAACCGCCGTCCCGGGAGGGGGGCCAGCCCGTCCCCGGCACGGTTCGCCTTGGAGCGGTGGCCACCGGCGCGACCGAGTTCGCGCGGGAGCGATTGGGCGCTCAGCCCCGCGCCGGCCTCGGCTTGAGCACGCGGTAGCGCCTCGCCGGGGCCTCGCCGAGGGCCCAGGGCCGGCCGTGCACGGGGTCGCGGACGGCGAGGAACGCGAAGCGCTTCATCCCCTCGTCCGCCGAGAGCAGCTCGCGCACGCCGTGCTCCCGCAGCACGGCGGCGGTCTCGATGCCGGCGGGCAGCGGCGCGTCCGGCGGGAGGGAGGCCAGCACCTCGGCCAGCGCGGCGGCGTGCCCATCGCCGGGTCCGAGGAGCCGCACGGAGCGGCTGGCGAGCAGCGCCCCGACGAACGCCCAGGCGTCGGCCGGGCCCAGCGCGCGGGCCACGGCGTGCCGGTGGGTGACGAGCCGCAGGAACTCGTGCAGGACAGGCCAGGGGAGCGCCCAGGGAAGAGCCCCGTCGGCCAACTGCTCGACCACGCGGGCGGCCCGGGCGTGCTCGGGGGCGTGCCGGTTCACCGCGTAGGCGAGGAGGCTCGTGTCGAGGGCCAGCATCAGGCCTCCTCCTCGTCCCCGGCCCGCGGGCCGGCGGCGAGCGCGGCGAACGAGGCGCGGTCGGCCGGGTCCACGAGGTAGGGCCCCAGCTCGTAGGAGGGGAGCGTGACGCGGCCGCGCGTGCCGCTCGCCAGCGCCGCGAGCCCGAGGCGCAGGGCGCGCTCGACCACGTCCGTGAGGGTGCGGCCCTCGCGGGCCGCCTGCTGCTTGAGCCGCGCGTGGAGCGCGGGGTCCAGGACCAGCGTGGTTCGTTTCATATGCAAAAGCATAACTCAGGCAGCGTGATCACGCCACCGCCCGCCCGCGCCCGCTTGAGCCCGGCGGGCCCCTCGTGCGACACTCCCCGCCTCGCCATCACGACACACGACCAAGGACCCACATCCCGAGGAGAGAGCATGGCAGTCAAGACCAAGCGCGCGGCGGCCGTGAACGAGCCCGTCATCGCCGGCGACGTGCGCGACCTGGGCCTGGCCCGCGCCGGCAAGGCGCGCATCGAGTGGGCGGAGCGCAACATGCCGGTGCTGCGGGCCATCCGCGCCCGGTTCACCCGCGAGCAGCCCCTCAAGGGCCTGCGGGTGGCCGCCTGCCTGCACGTCACCACCGAGACGGCCAACCTGATGCGCACGCTCAAGGCCGGCGGCGCCGAGGTCTTCCTCTGCGGCTCGAACCCGCTCAGCACGCAGGACGACGTGGCCGCGTCGCTCATCGCCGACTACGGCATCTCGACCTTCGCCATCAAGGGCGAGGACCACAAGACCTACTACTCGCACATCGTCGCCTGCATCGAGGCGCGCCCGCACGTCACCATGGACGACGGCTGCGACCTGGTGACGGTGCTGCACACCAAGAAGCGCAACTACCTGAAGGGCGTGCTGGCCGGCACCGAGGAGACCTCGACCGGCGTCACGCGGCTGCGCGCCATGGCGGCGGACAAGACGCTGCGCTACCCGGTCGTCGCCATCAACGACGCCGAGACCAAGCACTTCTTCGACAACCGCTACGGCACCGGCCAGAGCACGATGGACGGCATCATCCGCAGCACCAACGTGCTCATCGCCGGCTCGACCGTGGTGGTCGCGGGCTACGGCTGGTGCGGCCGCGGCGTGGCGATGCGGGCCAAGGGCCTGGGCGCCACCGTGCTGGTGACCGAGATCAACCCGGTCAAGGCGATCGAGGCGCAGATGGACGGCTACCAGGTGGTCTCGATGGCCGAGGCGGCGCCGCGCGGCGACGTGTTCATCACCGTGACCGGCAACAAGTCGGTGCTGCGCCGCGAGCATTTCGCCGCCATGAAGGACGGCGCCATCGTCGCCAACAGCGGGCACTTCAACGTCGAGATCGACATCCCGGCGCTCGAGCGCATGTCCACGCGGCGGCGCACGCTGCGGCCGTTCGTCGAGGAGTTCACCCTGCGCGGCGGCAAGAAGGTCTGCCTGCTGGGCGAGGGCCGCCTCATCAACCTGGCCGCCGCCGAGGGGCACCCGGCGATGGTCATGGACATGTCGTTCGCCAACCAGGCGCTGTCGCTGGAGTACCTGAAGAAGAAGGCGAAGACGCTGGGCCGCGACGTGTACACGGTGCCGCGGGACATCGACATGGAGGTGGCGCGGCTCAAGCTCAAGACCATGGGCATCACCATCGACGTGCTGACGCCCGAGCAGGAGCGCTACCTGCGCAGCTGGAGCGAGGGGACGTAGCCGCGCGGCGAGCCCGCGCGGACGCGACGCGGCCCCGGCCAGCCCGCCGGGGCCGCTCCGTTGCCGCGGGGCGTCCTGTCGAGCCGTTCGGGGACGCGACCCGAGGGGGCAACGCCAGACGGTCTGCAATGTGACCGGGGTCGAGCGGTCCCGGCGGCTGGCGAGGTCGGAGATGCGCTCCGGCGCTTGACTCGGCCGCGCGAGCCGCTACCCTGCCGCGCGACACTGGTCATGCCAGGCGCAAGCCATCCCGGCCAGCCCGGGGTGGCTTGCGCCTTTTCGGGCTGGCGGGGACGCGGGGGAGGTCGGGCGCATGCCGCAGACGGCGATCATCGCAGGCTACCTCGTGGTCCTGCTCGTGCTGGGAGTGGCGGCGCGGCGGCGCGCGCGGCCGGGCGCGGAGGACTTCTTCCTGGCCGGCCGCTCGCTGGGCCCGCTGCTGCTCCTGCTCACCATGGCGGCCACGAACTTCTCGGCCTTCACGGTCCTCGGCTTCTCCGGGGCGGGCTACCGCATCGGCTACGCCTACTACCCGGTCATGGCCTTCGGCACCGGCTTCATGGCGCTCACCTTCGTGCTGCTCGGCGTGCCGCTGTGGCGCGCCGCGCGCCGGCTGGGCGCCATCACCCCGCCCGAGGTGGTGTGGCTGCACTTCCGCCATCGGCCGCTGCACGTCGCCTACCTGGCCGTGATGGTGGTCTTCACCCTGCCCTACCTGGCGCTGCAGCCGATGGGGGCGGGCTACGCGCTGGAGGGGCTGCTGGGCCTGCCGTACGTCTGGGGCGCCGCGCTGGTCACCGGCGTGGGCCTGGCCTACGTGCTGTTCTCGGGCATGCGCGGCGACGCCTGGACCGACGCGCTGCAGGGCGTGCTGATGCTGGCGGCCATGCTGGCCGTCTTCCTGGGCACCGCGCACGCGCTGGGCGGCTTCACCGCCGCCAGCGCCCGGGCGCTGGCGCAGCACCCGGAGCTGTTCGCGCGCCCCGGCGGGGGCGCGGCGCTGCCCCCGGGCGTGTGGTTCTCGTACCTGGCGCTGTGGTTCCTGTGCGACCCGATGTTCCCGCAGCTGTTCCAGCGCTTCCTCGCCGCCCGGGACGAGCGCGCGCTGCGGGCGAGCATGGTCCTCTACCCGCTCCTCACCGGCGTGCTCTTCTTCCTCCCCGTGGCCGTGGGCGTGCTCGGCCGCCTGGCCGTGCCCGGCCTGGAGGGCGCCGCGGCCGACCGGGTCCTGCCCGTGGTCGTGGCCCGCCTGTTGCCGGCCTGGGTGGGCGCGCTGGTCCTGGTCGGAGTGCTGGCGGCGCTGATGTCCACCATGGACTCGCAGTTGCTCACGCTCTCCTCGATGGTGGTGCGCGACGGCGCCGCGCTCGCGGGCCCGGGCCGGGCGCGCCGGCTGCTGCGCCCCCGCGTGGTGCTGGCGGCGCTGGCGGGCGCCGGGCTGGCGCTGGCGCTGCGGCCGTGGGCGCCCATCCTGGAGATCGCCACCGAGACCTTCACCGGCCTGGCCGTGCTCTTCCCCGTGACGCTGGCCATGCTCTACTGGCCGCGCACGAGCCCGGGAGCCGGCTTCGCGTCCATCGTCGCGGGCGAGGCGCTGGTCGCGCTCTACCACTTCAAGGTGCTGCCGACGTTCGGCCTGCTGCCGGTCGTCCCGGTGGTCGGCGCGACCACGCTCGTCCTGGTCGCCGGCACGCTGCTGGCGCCGGCGCGCGGGCGCGAGCCGCTGGCGCGCGTCAGCCGGCGCGGCCTGGCCTGGACGCTCGTCTTCGCCGGGCTGTTCGCCCTCGGCCACGACTTCTGGAACTGGGGCCGGGTCGGCCGGTCGTGGCTGGGGCTGCCGGGGTGGCTCTGGTACTTCTTCGGACTCAATCTGGTCATGTCCGGCCTCTTCCTGGCCCTGGCGCGGGGGAGGGACGCCGCGCGGTTGCCCCGAGGGCTTCGGGCCGACTAACGTGCCCGCATGCTCTCCCGCCGACTGCCCGGCGACCTGGCGCCCAACGCCTGGGCGCGGCTGCTCGAGGAGCGCCGCGCCGCGGGCGCGCCGCTGCTCGACCTGGCCGAGACGAACCCCACCCGTGTCGGCCTCGGCGGTGCAGGCCTTGAGGAATTGGCGGCGCTGGCGCAGGCGGCCGGGGCGCGCTACGAGCCCGACCCGCGCGGCAGCCGGGCGGCGCGCGAGGCGGTGGCGGGCTACTACGCCGCGCGCGGGCAGGGCGTGGACCCGGAGCGCGTCGTGCTCACCGCCAGCACGAGCGAGTCCTACGCGCACCTGTTCCGGATGCTCGCCGACCCGGGCGGCACGTTCCTCGTCCCCGCGCCCAGCTACCCTCTGTTCGGGCCGCTGGCGGCGCTGGAGGGTGTCGCCCTGCGCCCGTACCGGCTGGCCTACGACGGTGAGTGGCACCTCGACCGGCACTCGCTCGAGCAGGCGTTCGGCCCCGACGTGCGGGGCGTCGTCGTCGTCGAGCCCAACCACCCGACCGGCTCGTGCCTCGACGGGGAGGAACGCGCGCTGCTGGCGGCGCTCTGCGAGCGCCACGGCGCCGCCATCGTCGCCGACGAGGTCTTCGGCGACTTCGCGCGGGGCGCGGAGCCGCTGCCGGGCTTCGTGGGCGAGGCGCGGGTGCCGACGTTCGTGCTGAGCGGGCTCTCCAAGGTCTGCGGGATGCCGCAGATGAAGCTGGGCTGGATCGTGGCGGACGGCCCCGCGGCCGCGCGCGAGGCGGCGCTCAAGGGGCTTGAGTGGATCGCCGACCTGTTCCTGTCGGTGTCGACGCCGGTGCAGGTGGCGCTGCCGCGGCTGCTCGCGGCGCGCGGCGGGTTCCAGCAGCGCGTGCGCGAGCGGCTGGTCCGCAACCTCGCGACGCTCGACCGCCTGGTGGCGGCGCGGCCCGAGCTGGGCGTGCTTCCGGCGCGGGGCGGCTGGGCCGCCGTGCTGCGGGTCCCCCGCACCCGCACCGAGGAAGAGTGGGCGCTGGGGCTGCTGTCGCGCGACGTTGTCGTGCACCCCGGGCACTTCTACGACTTCGCCGGCGAAGGCTACCTGGTGCTGAGCCTCATCCCCGAGCCCGACGTCTTCCACGCCGGCTGCGTGCGCCTCGCGGAGTTCGCGGGGCAGGAGTGATCGGGGCGGCGCTGCCGGGCGCCGCCCCGCCCCGGCCACACGACGAACC
>CAZSQE010000011.1:0-17540 GCA_964608905.1 uncultured bacterium
GGCGCGACCAAGGCGGTCCGCGCCGGGCGCCCTTCGCGCGCGCGCTGGTCCGGCGCGGACCGGTACGCACGCGCCGTGCTCGCGCCGCCCGGGCCGTGCGGCGACGCCCCGGCGGGCGGGTGCGCCCGCCCCGCGCCGGGGTGGACGCGCGGGCCCGGCGCGTCGTAGGGTCCCCGGACTCCGGCCGCGGCCGACGGCCCGTTCGCGCACCACCGCCACCCCGGGAGACCCGATGAAGACCAGCCTCCTGCGCGGCTTCCCGCGCACGTTCTGGACCGCCAACGTGATGGAGTTGTTCGAGCGCGCGGCCTACTACGGCATGAACTCCGTGCTGGCCATCTACCTGACCGACACGGTCAAGGACGGCGGGCTCGGCTTCACCGAGACGGCGGTCGGCTTCCTGCAGAGCATCGTCTACGCCGCCACCTACATCGTCCCCATCCTCGGCGGCGCGCTGGCCGACCGCTACGGCTACCGGCGCATGCTCATGTTCGCCTTCGCGCTGCTGGCCACCGGCTACTTCGCCGCCGGCTACATGTCGAGCTACGCGCTGGTCTTCCTCGCCCTGCTGGTGATGGCCACCGGCGCCGGGCTCTTCAAGCCGATCATCTCCGGCACCATCGCCCGCACCACCGACGAGCGCACGTCGGCCATCGGCTTCGGCATCTACTACTGGATGATCAACCTCGGCGCCTTCCTCGCGCCGCTGGTGGTCAGCGTGCTCAAGGGCTTCTCCTGGCAGGCGGTCTTCATGGCCTCGTCCGCCTACACCGCGGCGATGCTGCTGCCGGCCATCCTCGTCTACCGCAACCCGCCCATGCCGGAGAGCCGCAAGACGCTCAAGGAGGTCCTCGGCGGCGCGGCCGAGGTGCTGAGCGACGCCCGCTTCGTGCTGATGATCATCGTCTACTCGGGGTTCTGGGTCCTCTACTTCCAGAACTTCGGCTCGGTGCTCTGGTACCTGCGCGACTTCGTGGACCGCGGGCCGGTGAGCGCGGCGGTGACCGGCTGGCTGCAGGCGATCGGCCTGAACGTGAACTTCGTCTTCGACGCCGAGCACATCACCGTCATCAACGCCGGCATGATCATCCTGCTGCAGGTGTTCGTCAGCCGCATCGTGCGCACCCGGCCGGCGCTGCCGACGATGGTGGCGGGCATGGTGCTGGGCGGCATCGGGTTCCTCTGCCTGGCCATCTCGCAGAGCCCGTGGATCCTCATCCTCGGCATCGCCGTCTTCTCGATCGGCGAGATGACCGCGCACCCCAAGTACTACTCGTTCGTCGGGCTCATCGCGCCGCAGGACCGCAAGGCCCTCTACATGGGCTACGCGTTCCTCTACGGCATCCTCGGCTCGCTGCTCGGCTCGAACATCGGCGCCTTCCTCTACGAGCGCATCATGAAGCCTGTGATCGGCATGCCCGAGGCGGGTGAGCGGGCGCGCCTGTTCTGGCTCATCTTCGCCGCGCTCGATGTGCTCGCCGTGCTCGGGCTGATCGCCTTCAACCGCGCCTTCGGCAAGGACACGCCGGAGACGCGCCGCGGCGCCGCACGCGCCATCGGCTTCGCCTACTCCGGCATCGCCCTGCTGGGCGTGGTGTTCCTGGTGACCGCCTTCACCTCGCAGCCGCTCCAGTACCGCACGGCGGTGCAGGCGACCATCTTCCTCGCCCTGGGCGGCGGCGGGCTGTACATGAACGCGCTCAGGCGCCCGGTCTGACGGAGCGCGCGGGGAGCCCGCATGGACCGCCACGGCACGATGCAGCACCTGTTCGGCGCGCGCCGCGCGCTGATCGGCATGATCCACGTCGGCGCCCTGCCCGGCACGCCGGCCGCCGGACCCAACCCGCTGGGCGGGTTGGGTGCCCCGCCGCTCGAGCGGGTGATCGAGACCGCGGTCGCGGAGGCGTGCGCCTACCGCGACTGCGGCTACACCGCGCTGATGATCGAGAACATGCACGACCGGCCCTACCTGAAGGGCGCGGTCGGGCCCGAGGTGGTGGCGGCGATGACCGCCGTGGGCCAGGCGGTCCGCGGCGCGGTGACGCTGCCGCTGGGCGTGCAGGTGCTGGCCGGCGCGAACCGCGAGGCGGTCGCGGTGGCGCACGCCTGCGGCGCGACCTTCGCGCGGGTCGAGGGGTTCGTCTTCGCCCACGTCGCCGACGAGGGGCTCATCGAGGGCTCGGCCGGCGAGTTGCTGCGCTACCGCCGCGCCATCGGCGCCGAGCGGGTGCGGCTCTTCGCCGACGTGAAGAAGAAGCACTCGGCGCACGCGCTCACCGCCGACGTGGACATCGTCGAGACGGCGCGCGCGGCGGAGTTCTTCCTCGCCGACGGCGTGGTGGTGACCGGGCCGGTGACGGCGCGGGCCGCCGACACCGCGGAGGTCGAGGCGGTCGCGGCCGGGACCGGCCTGCCGGTGCTGGTCGGCTCGGGCCTGACGCCGAAGAACCTGGCCGCCTACCCGCTGGCCGACGGTTTCGTCGTCGGCTCCTGGGTCAAGCGGGACGGCGTGTGGTCGAACCCGCTCGACGGCGAGCGCGCGCAGGCCGTCGCCGCCGCCTTCCACGCCCTCGCTTGAGCGCCGACCTCGTCTGCCTCGGCAACCTCGTCGTGGACGACGTGGTGTTCGCCGACGGCACGACGCGCATGGGCGAGCCGGGCGGCGCCATGCTCTACGCCGCGCTGGGCGCGGCGCTGTGGGAGCTGCCGGTGGCGGTGGTGGCGCCGCTGGGCGACGACTACCCGGCGCGCGCGCTGCACGCGCTCGAGCACCGCGGCGTGGACCTCGCCGGCCTGCGCCCGCTCGGCCGCCCGGGCCTGCGCACCTGGCTGCTCTACGAGCCGGTCGGCCGGCGCATCGTGCACCGGCTGGGCGCGGCGAACCACGTCGAGGCCTCGCCCGCGCCCGGCGACGTCACGGGGCGGTTCGCCGGGGCGCGCGCCTTCCACCTCTCGCCCGCGCCGCTCGAGTGCCAGCGGCGCCTGGTCGAGGAGTTGAGCGGTCGCGCGGGCGTCCTGCTCTCGCTCGATCCGCACGACGTGGTGCGCGAGGAGAGCCTCGCGGCGTGGCGCGAGGTGCTGGCGCGAGTGGACGTGTTCTTCGTCAGCGAGGAGGAGCTGAAGCTGCCCGGGCTGCGCCACGACCCCGCCGGCACGCTGGCGCGGCTGGCGGGCGGGCGGCTGCGCCACGTGCTGCTCAAGCGGGGCGCGGCCGGCGGCGTGCTCTACGACACGCAGACGCACGAGCTGACCGGCTGGGCGCCGCGGGTGACGGAGCTGGCGGACCCGACCGGCGCGGGCGACGCGTTCGCAGGCGGCTTTCTCGCCGCGCGGCTGGCGGGCGAGAGCGTGGCCGGTGCGCTCGAGCGCGCGGTGGTGTCGGCGTCGTTCGCGCTCGAGACCTGGGGGGCGGCGGGACTGATCACGGCCACGGCGTCGGCGGCGAGGCGGCGCCGTGCGGAGTGGTTCGGCGGAGGGGACGAGGGATGAGCGAGCTGGTGAAGGTGTCGGACACGATCGCCGAGTCGCTGCGCCGGCACCGGCCGGTGGTGGCGCTGGAGACCACGCTGGTCACGCACGGCCTGCCGCACCCGCTGGGGCTCGAGGCGGCGCTCGAGCTGGAGGAGATCGTGCGTGCGCACGGCGCGGTGCCGGCGACCATCGGCATCCTCGACGGCGCGGTGCGCGTGGGGCTCGAGCGCGCCGAGCTGGAGGCGCTCGCCACGGCGAAGGACGTGGCCAAGGTGAACCCGGGCAACCTCGGGGCGGTGGTCGCCTCGGGCGGACCCGGCTCGACCACCGTGGCGGCCACGATGTTCGCCGCGGCCGCGGCCGGCATCCGCGTCTTCGCCACCGGCGGCATCGGCGGTGTGCACCGCGACGCGGCCGAGAGCGGCGACGTCTCCGCCGACCTCACCGCGCTGGCGCGCTTCCCGGTGGCCGTGGTGTGCGCCGGGGCCAAGGCCATCCTCGACCTGCCGCGCACGGTGGAGATGCTCGAGACGCTGGGCGTGCCGGTGCTCGGCCACCGCACGGACGAGTTCCCGGCCTTCTACCGGCGCGCGAGCGGGCAGCGCGTGGACCGGCGCTGCGACGGCGTCCAGGAGCTGGCGGCGGCGGTGGCGGCCCACTGGGCGCTCGGCCTCGCGACCGGCGTGCTGGTGGCGAACCCCATCCCGACGGCGGACGAGCTGCCGGCGGAGGTCTACGAGCCGGCGCTCGAGGGCGCGCTGGCCGAGGCGGCGAAGCGCGGGATCAAGGGCCGGGCGGTGACGCCGTTCCTGCTCGAGCAGCTGCGCGAGCGCACCGGCGGCGCGACCGTGACCGCGAACTTGGCGCTGCTGCGCCACAACGCACGCATCGCGGCCGAGTTGGCCCGGGGGCTGGGGCGGCAGCGATGAGCGTCCAGACGTCGCAAGCACCGTGAATCGGTGGCCCAGCCGGCACCACCTTGTATGGCTCCCAGCGCAGCCGGAATCCCCCGAACCCCAGCCGTGGCAAGCCGACTTGGCGTGTCCAGCCCTCCAGAGACGCGGTACAATGACGGATAGGGCCGCCTTGGTCCTTGGCATCCTAGTGATCATCCCCCGGCACTTGCGGCACGAATGGCGGGAGGTCGCGCGATGGCCATGCCGGCTCTGAATCGGTTTGAGTTCACGGTCCTGAAGAACAAGTCCTCCTCAGACAATGCGCAAGTGCCGGCGGCGGCCACGGTCACTCTCTACCCGCCCGGGGTGCTCTGCCGCCAGAACTTCAGCTTTCCCGGGATCTTGGATGAATCCGTTTCCATCCAGGTCGAGTTCGGAGGCGACGTTCGCGAGGGAGACCATCTCGCGGTGTTCCACAACGGCGCACTCAGCACGAACCACCTGATTATTGACACCGTGGGCGACCAACTGGCGCCCACTTCTACCCTGAACGTCTACAATGACGGTCCGATAGTCGGTTCAAGTGGCGACTGGCTAGTCATCATCAGCCGGCCGCTGACCTGCTACCCAGACCCACAGGCCCAGGAGAGCGGGTCGAGTTCTGTCGCCTCCGATGCCGCGACGGGTCGCGCCTCGGCCTACCTGCGCGAGTCCCGATGGGACCTCCTCGTGGCCATCCCTGGCCTCTCCCCGCGCCTATACCCTCACTCCTTCCGTGGGCGTGTTGAGTCGATTCTGAACGTCCGGGACTGGGCCACGGTCCAGGCGGCCATTGATGCGTGTCCCGCCGGGGGCCGTGTCTACCTCCCCGCGGGGACGTACTCCGCGCCACAGGGCGGGTTGGTCATTAGCAAGAGCTTGGAGTTGTTCGGCGACGGACCATGGTCCACCTTCATCAAGCCCCATAGCGCCGCCGCATCTAACGAGCCCGTAATCAAGCTCGATGCCACAAACGCGAGCTTCGGGACGGTCCATCTCCACGACTTCCAGATGCAGAACGACGACAACGAGCGGCCAACGACCCGACGGGTTGGCAGCCACGGCTTGTCCTGCATTACCCCAGAGGGCCATACCGTGAGCGAGTTGCGCATCGAGCGGGTAATGGCGAGGAACCTTGGGGACGACGGAATCCACCTGGAGGGGGCGAACGGCACGACAGGCGCTATCGTGTTCGTCTTCGCGACGGCGGCTGTCGCTATGTGCTGCCTCGGCAGCGGGTTCTACGTGGAGAATGCCACAGTCGTTGAGATGCACAACTGCTACGCAAACGCCAACGAGCTCTTTGGTGCTTACTGTCAAGGGGCCCAAGTCGCGTGGTACTCGTGCGCATTCGAGGATAACTGCAGATGGCCCAGCGCCACGCTGGCGAAATTGTCTGACCAGTATAGCCATTACAGTGAAGACTGGGGCTCGCAGCTCAGGCTCAAGCTCTGTGTTCCGGCGCGGGTCGAATCGTGTGACTTCGAGCACTTTGCGGACCCCGTGCTGGGAGGCCAGTCGCCCGTGGCGCGTCTCGCCAAGACGGCGATCATCGTGGAGGGGTGCTTCGGCTGCTTGATCACCAACTCCACGATCTCCAACTCGAGCTACCTCGCGGAGAGCCGAGGGATCCTCGTGTCGGACGAGGCGGGGAACGAAGGCGTGACGATCCTGCCAAACCAATTCTCCAACGTGGGCGAGGCGGTCCTGGTGGGGCGGGACGCTCAGTTCACCTCCGTATTCGCGCAGAGGGTGACTGGCAGCGACAACAACAGCATCGGCGTGGTCAAGGCTGCAGGCTTGGCCATCCCAGCGTTGCCGAGCTCCTCCATCCAGAGCCCCTCGGGTCTCCGGGACGTCTTGGGGCAGGTCGTCTATGACTTGGATGGCAGGACCCTGAAGTGCTGGGACAGCGAAAGAAGTCGGTGGATATCACTCGTAGCGACCGTGTACCCAAACGGGTTGGCTACGATGGCGCTGGCGCCAGCGGAGTATCAGCAGAATCTTGTTCAGGTAGTGGGGCAGATCGTTTATGACACGGAGAACGGCGTTCTGAAATGCTGGAACGGAACCCAATGGAAGACCCTCGCATGGGTCTGACGATGAAGGCCGGTCTGCAGATGCGCGCATGGAACGTCGGGATGCACTGCGCCCGCGCTCGCAGCGCCCTCCACGTGCAAGGTTGAGAGAGAGGAGGGGAGCCATGAGGTGGCTGGGATTGGTTCTTGCAGGGCTGTTGGCTCTGCCGCCGGCGTGCGCTGGGGCCAGCGATCCTGCCTTCCTGTTGAAGTGGGGCCAGTTCGGGACGGCGGCGGGGCAGTTCAAGTTCCCCCACGCGATAGCCGTGAGCGCTGCCGGGCGCGTCTATGTGCTCGATTCGGGTAACTTCCGCGTGCAGGTGTTCTCCGTTGACAGTACATACTTAGCTCAGTGGGGCACCAGCGGGAACAACGGCATCGCCGTGGATGCCGCCGGCAACGTTTATGCCACCGGGACGATCACAGATGAGATTGAGAAGTACACGTTCAATGGCACTCTGCTCACGAGGTGGGGCGGTTCAGGAAGCGGGAACGGGCAGTTCCAGAACCCGTTTGGCATCGCCGCAGACGCGGAAGGGAACATCTACGTTGCCGACCAGGGCAATGACCGCATCCAGAAGTTCACATCCGACGGGACTTACCTGGCCCAGTGGGACATTCAAGGCGGAGGATCTGGATCGGGTCCGGCTCCATGCGGCGTCGCCGTGGACGCGAGCGCCAATGTCTTCGTGGTGAACTGCGGAGAGTACCGGGTCGAGAAGTACAGCAGCCAGGGGACGCTGCTGACGCAATGGGGGCGGTATGGCACGGAGCCGAGCGAGTTCATCACCCCCCTCGGGATTGCAGTCGACGGCAGGGGCAACGTGTATGTAGTCGAGCGAGGGAATTGGGTAACGTGCAGGGTTCAGGTGTTCACGAACGACGGCGCGTATCTCGGCCAATGGGGTGAGTGTGGGACGGGGGCCGGGCAGTTCGATGACACTTGGGGTGTGGCGGTGGACGGCTCCGGCAACGTGTTTGTCCTGGACACGGGCAACAACCGGATCCAGAAGTTCGGGCAACCGACTGTTCCCGTGGTGTCTGCTACATGGGGAAAGCTCAAGGTGCTGTACCGGTGATATGGAGTGACCGGCATCGAGCGACGTCCACTTCCTCTTGGCGCACCGGCGGCGCGACGGTGGCGGCGAACCTGGCGCTGCTGCGGAACAACGCCGCCGTCGCGGCGGCGCTGGCCCGGGCGCTGGGGCGCGCGCGCCACCCGTGATCGCGCTGGAAGTCCAGCCCGCCCTGGCCGCCGTCCTGCGCTACGCGTGGGCGGCGCTGGGCGCGACGCTGTTCGAGCTGGCGCTGCTGCTCGGACCGGCGCTGGTGCTGGCGGCCGCGCTGCACGCGCTGGGCGACTTCGTGACGCGCCACACCACGCGGCACCTGGGCGGCGCGGCCTACGCGCTCTTCGGCTGGCCCGGCACCGTCGTGCACGAGCTGGGGCACGCGGTCTTCTGCCTGCTCTTCGGCCACCGCATCACCGGGATGAAGCTGTTCGACTTCGCGCCGCGCGACGGTACGCGCGGGCACGTGGCGCACACGTTCGACCCGACGAACCCGTGGCAGCAGATCGGCAACTTCTTCATCGGCGTCGGGCCCATCCTCTTCGGCACGATGGCCATCGTCGCGGCGGCGCGCTGGCTGCTCGGCCCGTCGGCCTTCGATCCGCTGGCCGCGCCCCTGCCGGCCTCGGGGGCGGTGCGCACCGTGGGAGATGCGCTGGTACTGGCCTGGCACGTCGCGGGCGGCGCGCTCGCCTCGCTCGGCACGTTGCTCGAGCCCTCGCGCTGGTCCGACTGGCGCACCTGGCTCTTCCTCTACCTGGCGTTCGCGGTGGGCGGCTCGATCTCCCTGAGCGGTGCCGACCTCAAGGGCGCGCTCGCCGGCTTCGGCGCGCTCGTCCTGGCCGTGCTGGTGCTCAACCTGGCCACGCTCTGGATCGGCGACGTGCCCGGCATGACCGTGGCCCTGCTCGCCCGCTGGCTGGCGGTGGGCTGGACGGCCATGCTCTTCGCGCTGCTGGTTAACCTGCTGGCGGCGCTCATCGTGCTGCCCATCTCGGCCCTGGTCGGGCTTCTGACCGGCCGCTCCGGTTGAGCGGGCGCGACCGCCGGGGACCGCCCCGGGCGGGTGGACCAGCCTTTCCGGTCGCGCGGGCGCGGCCACGCCGGGCCCGGTCAGGCGGGCGCTCGCCCGCGCTTTGACCGCGCCGGTGTCAAAGCGGCGGTCCGGTATCCCGGCTTCCCGCAACCTTCGACGGGTGCCGTCCGTCCTACCTCGTGTGACCGGATGCGCACGACCCCACCGGAGGGCCGCTCCATGCCTCGCTCCCTGACCCTGCTGCTCCTCGTCCTCGCCGCCATCGCCGGGCCGGCCGCCGCCCAGGCGCCGCCCCCGAAAGAGCCGGTCACGCCCCCACCCATGCAGGCGGTGCGGCTGACCGCCCCGGTCACCGTGGACGGCAGGCTCGACGAGGCGGTCTGGCAGGGCCCGCCGGCGGCGACGCGGCTGCTGCAGAGCGACCCGGCCGAGGGCGCGGCGGCCACCGAGAGCACCTGGGTGTGGGTGGCGTGGGACGACGAGGCGCTCTACGTGGCGGCCCGGATGTTCGACTCGTGCCCGGACTCGATCATCGGCCAGCTGGTGCGGCGCGACGTGAGCACGCCCTCGGATCGCTTCATGGTCTTCGTGGACCCGTTCCGCGACAAGCGCAGCGGCTACTACTTCGCCGTGAACGTGGCCGGCGTCCTCTACGACGGCACGCTGTTCAACGACGGCTGGGACGAGAGCTCGTGGGACGGCGTGTGGCAGGCCCGCGCCCAGCGGGGCGGGGACCGCGGGACCGGCTGGACCTGCGAGATCCGGGTGCCGTTCTCGCAGCTGCGCTTCCGGCGCGGCGCCGAGCAGGTGTGGGGCGTCAACTTCGCGCGGCGGCTGGGGCGGCGCAACGAGGCCGACTACCTCGTCTACCCGCCCAAGCAGGCGAGCGGGTTCGTGTCGCGCTTCCCCGAGCTGCACGGCATCCGCAACGGCCACCACGCGCCGACGCTCGAGGTGCTGCCCTACGTGACCGGCAAGGCGGAGTACCTCGCGCACGACCCGGGCGACCCCTTCTACGACGGCTCGCGCCACACGCCGGGGGTGGGCGTGGACCTGCGCCGCGGCGTCGGCAACAGCCTCACCCTCAACGCCACGGTGAACCCGGACTTCGGGCAGGTCGAGGTGGACCCGGCGGTGGTGAACCTCTCCGACGTCGAGACCTACTTCGAGGAGAAGCGCCCGTTCTTCACCGAGAACCGGCGCATCTTCGGCTTCGGCAACGAGGGCGCCAACGACTACTGGGGCTTCAACTGGCCCGAGCCGACGTTCTTCTACACCCGGCGCGTCGGGCGCGCGCCCCAGGGCCGGCTGCCGTACGACGCCGACTACGCCGACCCGTCGCTGGCGACGCACATCCTCGGGGCGGCGAAGATCACCGGGAAGCTCCGGCCGGACCTCAACTTCGGCACCATGCACGCCGTCACCCGGCGCGAGACGGGCGAGTACGAGCGCGACGGGCTGCGGGCGACGATGGAGCTGGAGCCGCTCACCTACTACGGCGTGGCGCGCGCGCTGAACGAGCGCCCGGGCGGCTACAACGGCGTCGGCGCGATGGCCACGCTGGTGCAGCGCCGCTTCGACGGCGACGAGCTGAAGGACGCGCTGAACGAGCAGTCGCTCCTGGCCGGCCTCGACGGCTGGCACTTCCTCGACCGCGGCAAGACCTGGGTGGTCTCGGGCTACGCGGCGGCGTCGCGCATCGCCGGCACGCGGGAGCGGATGCTGGCGGTGCAGCGGGGGCCGCTGCACTACCTGCAGCGCCCCGACGCCGACCACCTCGGCGTGGACAGCAGCGCCACCTCGCTCACCGGCACCGTGGCGCGCTTGTGGCTCAACAAGCAGCAGGGGAACTTCTTCTCGAACTCGGCCGTCGGCGTGATGAGCCCGGGCTTCGACGTCAACGACATGGGCTACCAGTCGCGCGCCGACGTGATCAACGCGCACTCCGGCGGCGGCTACAAGTGGACGCAGCCGCGCGGCTGGCGCAACTATGCGCACGTGCTCGGCGCCGCCTGGGGCGGCTGGGACAACGGCGGCAACCTGAACACCGGGGGCCTGTTCGGCGTGACCCGGGTGAGCCTGGCGAGCAACTGGACGATCGAGGGCAACGTCGGCCTCAACCCGGCGACGGTGCGCAACCGCCTGACCCGCGGCGGGCCGCTGGTGCTGGGGCGGCCCGCGGGCAGCACGAGCTGGTACGTGGGGACGGACCCGCGGCAGCGGCGGGTGTACACGCTCAACCTCGAGGCCGGCGCGACGCCGGCGACGAGCTCGTTCTGGAGCGCGATCTCGACCGCGGTGGAGTGGAAGCCGGTGCCCAACTTCTCGCTCAGCGTCGGGCCCGAGGTGAACCGCAACGTGGACGACGCGCAGTACGTGCGCGCGGTGGCCGCGGCCGAGGGCGAGGTGCCCGCGAACTTCGGCGGCCTGCACTACGTCTTCGCCCGCCTCGACCAGACCACGGTGCTCGCCAACATCCGCCTGAACGTCTCGCTCACGCCGAACCTGTCGCTGCAGACCTACCTGCAGCCGCTCATCTCGGCGGGGCGCTACACCGACTTCAAGGAGCTGGCCCGCGCCCGCTCGTACGACTTCGTCCACTACGCCTCGGCCGACGAGGCGCCGGTCAACCCGTATGAGCCGCCCGATCCCTCGTTCAACTTCAAGTCGCTGCGCGGGAACGCGGTGCTGCGCTGGGAGTACCGGCCGGGCTCGGTGCTCTACTTCGTGTGGACGCAGCTGCGGGAGGACTTCGAGCCGCAGGGCGAGCTGCGCTTCGGCCCCTCGACGCGGCGCCTGTTCGACGCCGAGGCGGACGACGTGTTCATGGTGAAGGCCACCTACTACCTCGACCTGTAGGCAGGCCCGCGCCCGTCGTCCCGGCGCCCGCACGAGCGCTCGTCGGGCGCCACGCCCCGCTCGTCACCGGCGCCGGGCCGCCGCGCCGGCCGCGCGCAACCCTCCGCCCGGACCGCCCGTCTACAAGGTGTGAAGGCTCCGCCCCGCGTGCGGGCGGAGCGGACGCCGGTGGCGGCGAATCCCGCTCCCGTCGGTCTCCCGGCGCGCCGGGCGCCGGAGGCGGGACGCCGGGCCGGGGTCCCGCCCGATACTGGTCGCGACCGGGTGGCCGGGTGTCTGCCCCGACCTCTCTCGGGAAGAGCGCTGCACCACCCGTTCCGTGAGGATGCCGTCATGCGTCACCGACTCCTGTCGTTCCCGCTCGCGCTGGCGATCGCCGCCGGCGCCCTGTCCGGTCCCCCGGCGCGGGCCGTCCCCACGCACGGGGACTCCGTGCCGCCGCTGCGGGCCGAGCGCCTCGCCGCCCCGGTCGTCGTCGACGGCGTCCTCGACGACGCCGCCTGGCAGCGCCCGCCGACGCTGCGCACCCTCACGCAGGCCGGCGCCTTCGAGGGCCAGGTGCCGCGCGAGAGCACCTGGGTGTGGCTGGCCTGGGACGACGAGGGGCTGGTGGCCGCGGCGCGCTGCTGGGACGCGCGCCCCGAGTCCATGGTCGTGCGGCTGGTGCGGCGCGACACCGACACGGCGGTGGACTACTTCGAGATCCTGATCGACCCGTTCCACGACCACCGCAGCGGCTACTACTTCGCCATCAGCGCCGCCGGCGTGCTCTACGACGCCATCGGCTTCAACGACGGCTGGTGGGACGACAGCTGGGACGGGGTCTGGTCCGGCCGCGTGCGGCGCCAGCTCGTCCCCGCCGACGGCGCGGGCATGGCGGGCGGCCCGGGGACGGGCTGGACCACCGAGATGCGCATCCCGTTCACGCAGCTCCGCTACCGGTCCGGCGCCGAGCAGGTGTGGGGCGTGAACCCGCACCGCTTCATCGCCCGGCACAACGAGGACGACTTCTACGTCTACACCCCGCGCGGCCAGAGCGGCACGATGTCGCGCTGGGCCCACCTGGTGGGGCTCGAGAACGGCCACCGCGGCCGCGCGATCGAGCTGGCCCCCTACGCGACCGGCAAGGGCGAGTACCTCGCGCACCGGCCCGGCGATCCGTTCAACGACGGCTCGCGCCACACCACCGGGCTCGGCGCCGACCTGCGCGCGGCGGTGGGCAACAACCTCACGCTCAACGCCACGGTGAACCCGGACTTCGGCCAGGTCGAGGTGGACCCGGCGGTGGTGAACCTCTCCGACGTCGAGTCGTTCTTCCAGGAGAAGCGCCCGTTCTTCACCGAGAACTCGCGCGTGTTCAACTTCGGCACCGAGGGGGCGAACGACTACTGGGGCTTCAACTGGCCGGGCGCGACCTTCTTCTACTCGCGCCGCATCGGCCGCGCGCCGCAGGGCGGCCTGCCGCCGGCGGACTACGCCGACGTGCCGATGGCCACCCGCATCCTCGGCGCGGCCAAGCTGACGGGCAAGCTCACGCCCAGCGTGAACTTCGGCATGATGCACGCGCTGACCGCGCGGGAGGAGGCGGACCTCGCCGCCGGCGGGTTCGCGTCGCGGGCCGAGGTCGAGCCGCTCACCTACTACGGCGTGGTGCGGGGCCTCAAGGAGTCCGGCGACCGGCGGCACGGGCTGGGCGCGCTGGTCACGCTGGCGCAGCGGCGCTTCGAGGACCACGGGCTCGCGTCCCGGCTGAACCGGCAGTCGCTGATGGCGGGGCTCGACGGCTGGCACTTCCTCGACCGCCGGCGCGTCTGGGTGCTGTCGGGCTGGGCGGGCGGGACCCGCATCGCCGGCATGCCCGAGCGGATGGCGGCGGTGCAGAACGACCCGCGCCACTACCTGCAGCGCCCGGACGTCGACCACCTCGGCGTGGACAGCAGCGCGACGTCGCTGGCCGGCTACGGCGCGCGGCTGTGGCTGCACAAGCAGCAGGGCAGCCTGCTGTTCAACTCGGCCGTGGGCGTCCTCAGCCCGACGTTCGACGTGAACGACATGGGCTACCAGTCGCGCGCGGACGTCGCCAACGCGCACCTCGGCATGGGGTGGGCGTGGAACCGCCCGAACCGCTGGCGCCGCCAGGCCTGGGCGATCGGCGCGCTCTACGAGAGCCACGATCTTGGCGGCAACCTCACCTCCCGCGGCTTCTACACGTCCACCGAGGCGCAGTTCGTCAACAACACCGTCGTCCACTACAACCTCAACCCCATCGCCGCCGCCTACGACAACCGCCGGACGCGCGGTGGACCGCTGGTGCGCCTGCCCGCCGGCCTGCAGAGCGACGTCGCGGTCTCCACCGACCGCACGCGCCGGGTGGTCTGGGGCTTCGAGCTGGGCGGCTTCCGGCGGCCCGACGCGGGCTCGTGGAGCTGGAACGCCGGCCCGAGCGTGACCTGGAAGCCGGTCTCGAACCTCGCGCTGAGCCTCGAGCCCGGCTTCGAGCGGATCGTCGAGGACGCGCAGTACGTGACCAGCGCCGCCGCCCCGGGCGAGGTGCCGGCGGACTTCGGCGAGCGTCGCTACGTCTTCGCGCGGCTCGACCAGCGGACCGTCTCCGCCAACATCCGGTTCAACGTCTCGTTCACGCCGAACCTGACGCTCGAGACCTACCTGCAGCCGCTCGTCTCGGCCGGTCGGTACACCGACTTCAAGGAGCTGGCCCGCTCGCGCTCGTACGACTTCGTCCACTACGACGAGGCCGGCGCCCCGCTGGCGCTGCCCGACCCGTCGTTCAACTTCAAGTCGCTGCGCGGGAACGCGGTGCTGCGCTGGGAGTACCGGCCGGGCTCGGTGCTCTACTTCGTGTGGACGCAGCAGCGCACGGACTTCGAACCGCTGGGCGAGCTGCGCTTCGGCCCCTCGACGCGGCGGCTGCTCGACGCCGAGGCGGACGACGTTTTCATGGTCAAGGCCACCTACTACCTCGACCTGTGACCCGGACCGGGGCGGCGGAGCGCCCGGGCCGGCCCCGGGCGCTCGTCGGCCCTTCCGCCCCGCTGGTGGCGCGGGGCGGCCCCGGTGCAACCCGGCGCGGCCGCGGGCCGTCTACGCCAGTGAAGGGCCCGGCGGCTGCGGGAGAGGCCCGCGGCCGCGCGCGGCCGCATCCCAACCGGGGGCGAGTCATGCGGTACCTGCATCTGCTGTCGTTGTCGTTGGCGGTGACCGCCGGCCTCGTCGCCTCCGGCGGCCGGGCCGCGGCCTTCCAGGCCCCGAGCGGGCCCGGGGACCTGCTGCCGCCGGTCCCCGCCGTGCGGCTCGCTTCACCCGTCTCGGTGGACGGCGAACTGGACGAGCCGGTCTGGCGGGGCGCGCCGGGCCTGAGCCGGTTCACCCAGGCGGAGCCGTTCGAGGGCGCCGCCGCGACCGAGAGCACCTGGGTCTGGTTCGCCTACGACGAACACGCGCTCTACGTCGCCGCGCGCATGTGGGACTCGCACCCCGACTCGATCCACGCGCCGCTCTTCCGCCGCGACAGCTTCGTGCCCACCGACTACGCCGGCCTGATCCTCGACCCGTTCCACGACCACCGCACCGGCTACGAGTTCCTCGTCACGCCGTCCGGGGGCGTCATGGACGCCACCACGCACAACGACGGCAGCGAGGACGTCTCCTGGGACGGCGTGTGGGCGTCGCGCGTCCGCCGGGACGCGCGGGGCTGGACCTGCGAGCTGCGCATCCCGTTCTCGCAACTCCGCTTCACGCCCGGCGAGCGGCAGGTCTGGGGCGTCAACTTCGGCCGGTTCGTCGCGCGCCGCGCCGAGAAGTCCTTCGCCGTGATCAAGCCGCGGGCCGAGAGCGGCTTCCAGGCGCGCTTCCCGCACCTGGTGGGCATCGAGGGCATCCGCGGCGGCCGCACGATCGAGCTGTCGCCCTACGTCACGGGCAAGGCCGAGTACCTGACGCGCCCCGGGGGCGACCCGTTCAACGACGGCTCGCGCTACACCCCGGCCTTCGGCGGCGACCTGCGCGCCGGCCTCGGCAGCAACCTGACGCTCAACGCCACGGTGAACCCCGACTTCGGGCAGGTCGAGGTGGACCCGGCGGTGGTGAACCTCTCCGACGTCGAGTCGTTCTACGAGGAGAAGCGGCCGTTCTTCACCGAGAACGCGGCGGTCTTCTCCTTCGGCACGGACGGGCCGAACGACAACTGGAACATCAACTGGCCGGCGCCGAGGTTCTTCTACTCGCGGCGGATCGGCCGCACCCCCCAGGGCGGCCTGCCCGGCGACGCGGCGTTCGCCGACGTGCCGATGGCCACGCACATCCTCGGGGCGGCCAAGGTCACCGGGCGGCCCGCGCCCGGCTGGAACTTCGGCACGCTGCAGGCGGTCACCTCGCGCGAGCGGGCGAGGGTCTGGCAGGACGGGGCCGAGTCGCGCGTCGAGGTCGAGCCGCTCAGCTACTACGGGGTGCTGCGCGGGCAGCGCGAGACGCGCGAGGGCCGCGACGGCATCGGCGTGCTCTCGACGCTGGCCCAGCGCCGTTTCGGCGACGACGGCCGCCTCGAGGACGGCCTGAACCGGCGGTCGCTCATGGCCGGGCTGGACGGTTGGCACTTCCTCGACCGCGGCAAGGTGTGGGTCCTGTCCGGCTGGGGCGCCCTGTCGCGCCTCGAGGGCACGGCCCAGCGCCTGCAGGCCGTGCAGCGCGGCCCGCTGCACTACTTCCAGCGGCCCGACGTGGACTACCTCGGCGTCGAGGACGCGACCTCGCTCACCGGCTTCGGCGGGCGCCTGGCGCTCAACAAGCAGGAGGGCAACGTCACCTTCAACACCGGCGTCGGCGCGCTCGACCCGGGGTTCGACGTGAGCGACGTGGGCTACCAGTACTACGCCGACGTCGTCAACGCCCACGTGGTCACGGGCTACCGGTGGACGAAGGCCAACCGCTGGCAGACCAAGAGCACGCTCGCGGGCTACGCCGCGTCGAACTGGGATTTCGGCGGCGTGCGCAACTGGAGCTCGCTCGGCGCCACCGGCCACGTCACCTTCGCCAACCACCACACGGTGGACGCCGACCTGAGCTGGAACCCGCCGGCGATCTCCGGCCGCGCGACCCGCGGCGGCCCGCGCATGGCCCGCCGTCCCGGGGCCGGGCTGAGCGTGCACTACGACACGGACGACAACCGCCCGCTCATGAGCTGCAACAACATCGTCTACGAGACGGTGCCGGGGACCGACTCCTACACCTTCAGCCTGGCGCCGAGGCTGGCCTGGAAACCGGTGCCGAGCGTCTACCTCAGCGGCGGCCCCGCGTACGACCGCAACGTGACGGACGCGCAGTACGTGCGGTCGGCGGCCGCGTCGGGCGACGTGCCGGCGGACTTCGGCGACCGGCACTACGTCTTCGCCCGCCTCGACCAGACCACGATCTCGGCGAGCATCCGGCTCAACGTGACCTTCACGCCGACCCTGTCGCTGCAGACCTACGTCCAGCCGTTCGTCTCGGCCGGCCGCTACACGGACTTCAAGGAGCTGGCGCGCGCCGGGTCGTACGACTTCATCCGCTACGCCTCGGGCGCCGAGGCGCCGCTCGACCCGGGCGCGCCGGCCGATCCCTCGTTCAACGTGAAGTCGCTGCGCGGGAACGCGGTGCTGCGCTGGGAGTACCGGCCCGGCTCGGTGCTCTACCTGGTGTGGACGCAGTCGCGCGAGGACTTCGAGCCCAGCGGGGACCTGCGCTTCGGGCCCTCGACGCGGCGGCTGCTCGACGCGCCGGCCGACGACATCCTGCTCGTGAAGCTGACCTACTACCTGGACGTGTAGCCGGCCGTGCGCGAGGAGTCCACGAAGGCCCGGCCGGCGCGGTAGAGGGCGAGCCGCGCGCGGATGGGCGCGGCCAGCGAGTCCGCGCCGGCGCGGGCGGCCGTCTCCCCGGCGGCGCGGGCGACCTCCGCCGCCTCGGCGAAGCGCCCGGCGGCCGCCAGTGCGGCGGCCCGGGTGTCGAGCACGTTGGGGTCGCGCCCGCCGGTGAGCCCGACCGCGCGCCCGGCGGCGCGCAGCGCCTCCGCGCCGTCGCGCACCGCGGGATCGGG
>CAZSQE010000012.1:0-17125 GCA_964608905.1 uncultured bacterium
TCCCCCGCGTACCCGCAAGGAGGTGGAGCATGCGATGCAGATGGAAGGGAGCCCGCCCCGCGGTCCTCGCGCTCGCGCTGGTCCTGGCGCTGGCGCCGGCGGCGCTGCGCGCGCAGACGGCCGAGCCGGACGGGAGCAAGGTGAAGAAGGCCATCGCCTACGCCGGCTGCATCGGCAGCGTCGCCCTGCTGCCGCTCACGGCGGCCGGCGTGTTCGCCATGGCCATCGCCTGCGCCAACGCGCTGGCGATCAGCGCGGAATAGGGGAGGAGCGCATGCGAGCCTTCACGTTCCTCGCCCTGCTCGCCCTGCTCGGCGCGCTGACGCTCGCCCCGGCGCCGGCGCCGGCCCAGGACGCCGCCGTCCCCGTGGACGCCGCACCCGTCGAGGCCGTCCCCGCGGCCGACACCTGGCTGGGCGGTCTCGCCGCGGTGGGCTGCGGCATCTTCGTGCGCGCGAGCATCCTCACCGCGGGCACGCAGGTGGGCACCATCGCCGGCGCGGTCGCCTGCTGCGCCTACGCCGTCATCGACCTGGTGTTCATCGACCCGCACTGACCCCGGCCGTTGGCGCCACGGCGCCCGCCCGGTATGCTGGCGCCGTGGCTCCCACCATCGCATCGGCCCTGCGCGCGGCACAGGAGGCCCTTGCCGCGCTCCCCTCGTCGCGCAGCGACGCCGAGGAGCTGCTCGGACGCCTGCTGGGGCTCACCCGCGCCGGGCTGCACCTGGACGGCGCCCGCGTGCTCACCGACGCCGAGGCCGCGCGCTTCGAGGGGTGGCTCGCGCGTCGCGCCGCGCACGAGCCGGTGCAGTACATCACCGGCCGCGCCGCCTTCCGCGGCCTCGACCTGGCCGTGGGCCCCGGCGTGCTCGTCCCGCGGCCCGAGACCGAGGGGCTGGTCGAGGCCGTGCTCGGCGTGCTGCGGGAGGCGGGCTGGCCCGCGCCCCGCGTGCTCGACCTCGGCACCGGCTCGGGCGCCGTCGCGCTGGCCGTCGCCGCCGAGTGGCCGGCCGCCATGCTCACCGCGACCGACGTGAGCCCGGCGGCGCTGGAGCGCGCCCGCGCCAACGCCGTCACACTCGGTCTCGCCGACCGCGTGCGCTTCGTGCCCGGCCGCTGGTTCGAGGCCGTGGGAGCGGACGAGCGCTTCGAGGTCGTGGTCTCGAACCCGCCCTACATCGCCGCCGACGAGTGGGACGCGCTGCCCCGGGACGTGCGCGACTTCGAGCCGCGCGAGGCCCTGCTCGCGGGCCCGCGCGGTCTCGACGACCTGCGCTCGATCGCCGGGGACGCGTCCGCGCACCTCGTGCCCGGCGGGTTGCTCGCGCTGGAACTGGCCGAGACGCGCGCCGGCGAGGTCGCGGCCTGGTTCCTCTGCTCGCCGCTGTGGAGCGGGGTCGAGGTGCGGCCCGACCTGGCCGGTCGCCCGCGCTGCCTGCTGGCGCGCGCGGCGGGAACGTCTCCCGGCGGGCGGAACCGTCGCTGAGCCGTCCGCGCAGGACCGGCCGCGATGCTGGGAAACCGGGACCGCCCCGGTCCGCTCCCCGCGCCCTAGTGGTACTTCGCGTCCTTCTCCCCGGCGCGGATGGCCACCTTGAGCACGTTCTCCCTGGGCGGGATGGGGCAGTTGTAGTGCTCGGAGAAGGCGCAGGCGGGGTTGTAGGCGAGGTTGAAGTCGAGCAGGTAGCGGCCGTCGGGCAGCCGCTCGGGGTCCAGGTACCGGCCGACCCCGTAGCTCTCCCTGCCGGTGGTGGCGTCGCGGAAGAGCACCGAGATGTCGTTCTCGCCGACGCCCGGCTCGAGCAGTCGCGTGGCGTGCAGCCGGCAGTTTTTCCCGCCCGCCCGGAAGTCGAACCAGCCGACGCGCACGGCGCGCCGCCGGTTGCCGCGGGTCGAGAGGATGACCACGGTGTCCGCCTTCGGGTTCGGCGTCAGGGACAGCACGTAGCGCCAGGCGGGGTCCACGGGGAACCACTCCAGCCCCTTGTAGTCCGCGAACCGCGGGCTCTGCGGGTCGAAGACGATGACCGCCGGGAAGCGCTGGTGCGACAGGCGCAGCGTGAACCGCCCGAGCCCGATGCCGCTCGGCCCCACCGTCGCTGCCTGCGCCTCGGCCGCGCCCAGGCGGAACGTCGCCCCGGGCTCGAGCGCCGCGACGCGGAACGAGTCGCCCACGACGGCCACGGCCAGGTGCCGCGCCGCGACCGACGGGTCGTCGATGCGCACGTCGGCGTCGGCGGCGCTGCCCACGGTGAACGCGGTGCGCGCGCCGAAGTCCACGCGCTGCACGGTCGCGAGGTAGGAGCTGGCGCCGCCCTTCAGCCACTCCAGCGTCTCGGCTCGGTTGCGCTCGACCTCCGCGCGCAGCGAGTCGGCCTCCGCGGGCGCGAGGCTCACGGGCCCGGCAGGGGCGGGCTTCGCGGCCCCGGCGTGGCCCGCGGGCGCTCCCGCGACCGTGACGGCGAGCAGCAGGGCGAGTGCGGCGAATGCGACGGGCTTCGGCATCGGCTTCTCCATGGCGTGGGATTCGGGTGCGTGACGCGGGCATGATACGGACTCGCGCGCCGGGGTGCCACGCGCCGGGCGCCGCGCCGGGCGAGGCGTCGCGGGCGCCGCGTCGTGTCGCGGGCGCCGCGTCGTGTCGCGGGCGTCACGCGCCGCGCCGCGAGCCCCGCGCCACGCTGCGCCGACTCCCCGCGCCGCCTTGCGCACGCGCCGCGGCGCTCCCATAATCCCGCCCTCGACCGTCACCCGGGCGGGACGGCATGGCCGCTCCGCCCGTTCGCGACCCGCACACCCCCCGATCCGCCCGCGCGGATCGCGCGAGGCCCGGCCCCATGGACGCCCTGATCATCCGCGGAGGCAACCGGCTCTCCGGCCGCGTCGAGATCGGCGGCGCCAAGAACGCGGCTCTGCCGCTCATGGCCGCCACGCTGCTGACGCCGGGCGTGCACACGCTCCACAACATGCCGCTGCTCTCGGACACGCGCACCATGGCGCGCGTGCTCGAGACGCTGGGCGCCCGGGTGGCCTTCCACGGCCACACCTGCGTCGTGGACACCACCGACCTCGACTCGTTCGAGGCGCCCTACGACCTGGTGCGCACCATGCGCGCCAGCGTCTACGTGCTGGGGCCCCTGTTGGCGCGCCTCGGCGACGCGCGCGTCTCGCTGCCGGGCGGCTGCGCCTGGGGGCCGCGCCCCATCAACCTGCACCTCGAGGGCCTCAACGCGATGAACGCGAACCTCGAGATCGAGCACGGCTACATCGTCGGGCGCGACGTGCGGCTCAAGGGCGCAGACTTCCACTTCGGGGTCGTCTCGGTCGGGGCCACCGCGCAGCTGATGATGGCGGCGGTGCGGGCCGAGGGCGTGACCACGCTCGACAACGTGGCCATCGAGCCCGACATCACGGCGCTGGCCGAGGTGCTGGTGCAGTGCGGCGCCGAGATCGAGGGCATCGGCTCGCGGCGGCTGACCATCCGCGGCGTGAAGACGATGTGGCCCATCGACACGGCCGTCATCCCCGACCGCATCGAGGCCGGCACGTTCCTCGCCGCCGGCGCCGTCACCGGCGGGACCCTCACGGTCGAGAACTGCGAGCCCGCGCACCTCGGCGCCACCCTGCGTGTGCTCGAGCGGGCGGGCTGCGAGGTCGAGCCCGGCGAGCGCGCCGTGACGGTGCGCGGCCCGGCGCGCCCGAAGCCGCTCAACGTGGTGACCGAGCCGTTCCCGGGCTTCCCCACCGACATGCAGGCGCAGGTCATGGCGCTGTGCACGGTCGCCGGCGGCACCAGCACCATCACCGACTCGATCTACCTCGACCGCTTCAGCCACGTGCCCGAGCTGATGCGCCTGGGCGCCGACGTGCACATGCAGAACAACGTCGCCATCGTGAAGGGCGTGGACCGGCTCTCGGGCGCGCCGGTGATGGCCACCGACATCCGCGCCAGCGCCGGCCTGGTGCTGGCGGCGCTGGTGGCCGACGGCGAGACGCGCATCTCGCGCATCTACCACCTCGACCGCGGCTACGAGCACATCGAGCAGAAGCTCGTGACGGTCGGGGCCGACGTGCTGCGCGTCTCGCAGCGCGGGGTCTAGTCCGGTGGCCGCCCGCGGGAACGCGCCGGCGCCGCGCGGTGGCGCAGACGCACGGGCGTCGCGCCGTGGCGCAGACGCGCCGGCGCCGCGCGGTGGCGCAGACGCGCGGACGCCACGCCGTGGCGCCGTGGCGAAGAGCTACGACCGCGCCTACTTCGAGCGCTGGTACCACGACCCGCGCACCCGCATCCACCTGCGCGCGGCGGTCGAGCGCAAGGTGCGGCTGGCGCTGGGCGCGGCCGAGTACCTGGCGCAGCGCCCGGTGCGCAGCGTGCTCGACGTCGGCTGCGGCGAGGGGCCGTGGCAGCCGATCCTCAAGCGCGCGCGGCCCGGCCTGCGCTACGTCGGGGTGGACTCGAGCGACTACGCCGTGCGCCGCTACGGCCGCGTGCGCGACCTCAGGCTCGGCACCTTCGGCCAGCTGGGGGACCTGGGCCTCGGCGGGCCCTTCGACCTGATCGTCTGCTCGGACGCGCTGCACTACGTCCCCGACGAGGAGGTGCGGCCGGGCCTGCGCGCCATCGCGGAGCTGCTCGGCGGCGTGGCCTGGATGGAGTTCTTCACCGACGCCGACGCCATCGCCGGCGACTTCCGCGAGATGAAGCGCCGCCCGGCCGCGTTCTACGACCGCGCCCTGCGCGCGGCCGGCCTGGTGCACTGCGGCCTGTTCAGCTTCGTGCGCGCCGACTTCGCCCCCGGCGTGACGGCCTTCGAGCGGGGGAGGTGCCCGCAGCGGGGGTAGGGGCGTGGCCTGTCCGGGCGGCGCGGCGAGCCGCGGTTGATGCAGGCGGTGAGGCTGCACCGCGGCGCGTAAGGGGCCTGCCGCTGGAACCCGTGCCCCGCGGCCTGCTCGCTGCGAAGAAGTTGGCGGCCATCCTGCTGACCGCCCCTGCGGCATCGCGGACGACCGGGAGACGCGGCAAGCCGGCCTGGTGCGGGATGTCCGAGATCACGATGGTCACGCCCTTGCCGAGCCTGGTCAGGAGCGTTGTCAGGCGCTGCACCGAGAAGCCGGCCGTCCGCCCGCGCAGGAGATTCGACACCTGCGGCTGAGGAATGCCGAGGAGTCTCGCGGCCTCCGTCTGGTTCAGGCCTCTGCGTTCGAGCGCCTGGGCGATCTCGAAGAGCAGGGAGGACTTGGCGAGGTCCTCCTCGGCCCGCGGCACGCGCAGGTCCCGGAAGACGTTGCCGGAGCCCAGGGCGTGGGCCGGCCTCCTACTGGTGCGTCTCATGGTGGTCCTCCGAGTCCGCGACATGGAACGCAGCATACTTAAACAGGTATAGCCTTGTCACGTCCAGACGGTCTGGACCGAAGAAACCCCTTGACAGGTTTTCGGGCTCCCGCGGCGTTTCGACCGTCGCTCCGTTCTGGCGGCGCACCAGAACGCATACGCCGGGCGTGGGCGCGATTTCGGGCCTGGTCAGGCAAACGCGCTCGGACCGGGTCGCGTTGTGCGGCGTGCGAGCGTCTGAGAGAGCCGAAAACGGGCGTGCTAGACTGCGTGCGCACGCCCCGACCCGCGGGCGGGTACCCCACCCGCAATCAAGCCCCCGCGGAGTCACGAAGATGCCCAGCTACAAGCTCTCCCACCTGTCGGATCAGTCCCTGCTCCGTGAGCTCCGGTCGCTCGTCACCCAGGACCGCGCCACCACGGCCCTGCTCATCGCCCACCTGGGCGAGGTCGACTCGCGCCGGCTCTACGCCCCGGTCGGCTACCCCTCCATGTACGAGTACTGCCTCCGGGAGCTGCGCTTCTCCGAGGAGTCGGCCTGTCGCCGCATCCGCGCCGCTCGCCTGGCGCGCCAGTTCCCCGGCATCCACGGCATGCTCGCCGACGGTCGCCTGCACCTGACCGCCCTGACCCTGCTGGCGTCGTACCTGACCCCGGAGAACGCCGACGAACTGCTGGCCGCGGCCTGCCACAAGAGCAAGGCCCAGATCGAGCAGGTGCTGGCCGAGCGTTTCCCGCAGCCCGACCTGCCGACGCTCGTCACGCCCCTCGGCCCGGCGGCATCACCGGCGAGTCCGTCCCAAGGCCCGGTCGCCGCGTCGGCGACTCCCGCTGCGGATCCCGCAGCGGCCAATAATTTCCCGTCGCTAGCGACGGTGATGCACAAGGTTGCGCCCCTCTCGCCCCAGCGCTTCGGCGTCCAGTTCACCGTGGACCAGGAGACGCACGACGACCTGCTCTACGCGCAGGCCCTGCTCGGGCACGCCGTGCCCAACGGCGACGTGGCCCAGGTCTTCGCCCGGGCGCTCAAGACCCTCATCGCCAAGCTCGAGCAGCAGAAGTTCGCCAAGACCGACCGGCCGCGGCCCTGCCGGCCGAGCGAGCACGCGCGGCAGATCCCGGCCGACGTGAAGCGGGCCGTCTGGGAGCGCGACGGCGGCCGGTGCACGTTCGTGAGCGAGAGCGGGCAGCAGTGCGAGGCGCGGAGTCGGCTCGAATTCGATCATGTCGAGGCGGTCGCGCAGGGCGGGAGGGCCACGGTGCAGGGCCTGCGGCTTCGCTGCCGGGCGCACAACCAGTACGAGGCCGAGCGGGCGTTCGGGCGCGACTTCATGAACACGAAGCGGGAGACAGGCGGGAAGCAGCCACTGCCCGAGCACGCCGCCGAGGTCGTCCCGTGGCTGCGGACGCTCGGGTTCCGTGCCGAAGAGGCCCGCAAGCTGGCCGCGTGTTGCGTGGACATGCCGGAGGCGAGCCTCGAAGAGCGCGTCCGCCACGCGCTGCGGTGCTCGGCGAAGGCCGCGCCACAGCGCGTGACACGTCCTCTGCCGCGGCCCGCCGTTCCGGGCGCTCCCGCTTGCGCCCGGGTGGCGGGGACGGCATCCTGCGCCCCATGAAGCCCGCCATCGTCGTCGGCACCCGGCCCGAGATCATCAAGATGGCCCCGGTGGTGCGCGCCTGCCGCGCGCGCGGCGTGCCGGCCCTGCTGCTGCACACCGGCCAGCACTACTCCTTCGAGATGGACGGGGTCTTCTTCGCCGAGCTGGGGCTGCCCCCGGCCGACGTGAACCTGGAGGTCGGCTCGGGCACGCAGGTCTACCAGCTCGCCTCGGCCATGCGCGGGCTCGAGCCGGTGCTCGCCGAGCACCGGCCCGATGTCGTGCTGGTCGAGGGCGACACGAACTCCGTGCTGGCCGCGGCGATGGCCGCCAGCCAGGCCGGCATCGCTGTCGGTCACGTCGAGGCCGGGCTGCGCTCCTACGACCGGCGCATGCCCGAGGAGCTGAACCGCATCCTGACCGACCACATCTCCGACCACCTCTTCGCCCCCACCGAGCCGTCGCGCGCCATCCTGCTCGGCGAGGGCATCCCCGACTCGCGCATCGCGGTGACCGGGAACACGGTGGTGGACGAGCTGCTCCTGCAGCGCGAGCGCTCGCGCGACCCCGGGCGGCTGGCGCGCTTCGGCGTCGAGGCGCGCCGCTTCGCCCTGGCCACGCTGCACCGGGCCGAGAACGTGGACGAGCCCGGGCGCCTGCGCGGCTGCCTGCGCGGGCTCGCCGCGGTGGCCGACGCGCTCGGCCTCGTCGTGCTCGCCGCGCTCCACCCGCGCACCCAGGCGCGCATCGCGGCGAGCGACCCGCACCTGACCGACGGCCTGCGCGTGCTGCCCCCGCTCGGCTACCTCGACTTCCTCGGCCTGCAAACCGAGGCGGCGCTGGTGCTCACCGACTCGGGTGGGCTGCAGGAAGAGGCCTGCTGCCTGGGCGTGCCCTGCGTGACGCTGCGCGACAACACCGAGCGGCCGGAGTCGGTCGAGGCGGGCGCGAACGTGCTGGCGGGCGCCGACCCGGAGCGCATCGTGGCCTGCGCGCGCGAGATGCTCCCCCGCCGCGGCGGCTGGGCCAACCCCTTCGGCGACGGCCACGCCGGGGAGCGCATCGTGGAGCGGCTGATCACGGGCTGATCCAGGCGGGACGAAGACGCGAGCCGGAAGGCGAGCGTGGTTCCAGCAGCCGCCTTCCGGCTCGTGCGAACCCCGCCGGTGCTCCCGGCGGGCCTATCTCACGACCACCGCCCTCGTCGTCAGCGTGTGCTCGTCCCACGTCAGCCGCACCACGTACACGCCGCAGGCCAGCCGCACGCCCTCCCCCAGCTTCACCACGTGAGAGCCCGCGCCCAGCGCGCCGACATCCCGTGACGCCACTCGCCGCCCCGCCAGGTCGAACGCCTCCAGCCGCGCCGGAGCGTGGGCACCCGGCGGGCACCCGCCGGAGGCGGGTCCCGGGTCCGGCAACGTGAACGCCACGGACAGCTCGCTCGTCGCGGGGTTCGGCCGCGCGCCGGCCAGTGCCAGGGCCGAGGCCTTCGGCACGTCCACCCAGGCTTCGCCGAGGAACGTCTCGACGCCGTTCTCAAGCACACCGAGCCGATAGCCATACCGAGTCCCGGGCGTCACCGTGCGGTCTTCGTACACGAGCTGCCCGGCGCCATCGGCGGTGATCCTACCCATCGCGCTCCACGCGCCGTCGCCCACGCACCGGTGCACGGTCGCGCTCAGCCCGTTGCCCGTCACGGCGTACCAGGTCAGCCGCACGAGGCCGGGTTCGGCCTCGGCGCTCAGGAGAGCCGGCTGAGTCGGGACGATCGGCGCGCTCCAGGTCAGTGCCCACGCGCCGTCCATGCGACCCGTGTCGCCAGACCCGCCGGACATCAGCACCCGGTCACGAACCGGGTCGTGGACGACCACGGGCCAGCCCCGCCGACCCGGCACCGCGCCTGCCGGCACGAGCCACCTCCAGGAAAGCGGGCCATCCAGCGAGAGCGTCCAAGCGTTGTTCCGAAACACGGGCGAGGTCTCCGAACCGTGACCACCGAAGATGACCATGCGGTCTCGCACGGCGTCGTAGAAGGCCGTGCACTCGTACAGCAGCGGCGGCGGCGTGCCGGAAGGCTCGAGCCGAATCCAGCCCGCCGAGCCAGCGAGCGAGAGAGCCCAGACACCACTGGACGGGCCCCCGATGACGATCATGCGATCGCGCACGGGATCCAAGACCGCGAGGTAGTACCCCGCGTCGGGCGGGACACCCGACGGCACGACCTCCGTCCACGCCATCGAGTCCCCCAGAGACAACTCCCAGACATCCGTGAGCCATCCGCCATCCCTCCCGCCGAACACGATCATCCGGTCGCGTATCGGATCGTGGATGGCGCCGTGCCTGCTCCGGGGGGCAGGCGACACACCGGCCGGCGTCAACATCGTCCAGGCCGCGTCGTCTCTTAGGGACATCGCCCACACGTCATCCAGCGGGAACTCATTGTACGCGGCACCACCGAAGATGATCATGCGGTCGCGCGACGAATCGGGAACGGCGCAATGGAACGTGCGCTGGCACGGCGACCAACCCCCGGGGGCCATCGGGGTCCAGTCGCACGCGTCATCCAACGCCAGGGTCTGCGGCTCGTCTCCCTGTGGACAGCTACCCAGGCGGAAACCACCATGGACAATCGCACGGTTCCGCCGCGGGTCCCGAATCACGCTGGCGCCCCATCGCGAGGGTGCCGCCGGGGAGACAGGCGCCAGGCGCGTCCAGGCAGGCGGATCCCCCAGGGACAGTGCGCACAGGACATCAAGGTAGAGGGATCCACCGGAGGAACACGCCAGCTTCCCGCCGAAGACCACCATGCGGTCCCGCACCGGATCGTGGACCAGGGCGGGGCCGCTGACGCTCGTGCCCCACTCCCAGGGCGTGTCGCCATCCGGCTCCAGCATCGTCCAGACCGGCGCTTCCCCGAGTGAGATCCCCCGGAGCGTGCCGGCCGCGGGGTCCCACACGACGATGCGATCACGCGGCGTATCGCCGACCGCGAGGAAGCCGTAGCCACCGCCCGGCGAGGCCCCGCTCGGCGACAACGACGACCAGGCCACCGTGTCCCCGAGCGCGAACGCCAGGACCTCGTCGGCGGAGGATCCCCCGATCACGACCATGCAGTCACGCGCCGGGTCGAAGATCGCCGCATGGCCGTGCCGCGCCGGCCACGGCCACGCGGGGAACAGCACGCGCCAGACAGGCGGCCCCTCCAGCGACAGCGTCCACACCTCCGTGAACACCTCGACCGCGTCCAGACCGCCATAGACCACCATGCAACGCCGCACCGGATCGTAGATGGCGCTGTGCTCGGACCGCGGCGCAGGCGGTGTCCCCGCTGGTTGGAGCCGTGTCCATTCCGGGTGATCCCTGAGCGACAGTTCCCACAGCTCGTTGCTGTACGTGACCGGCGTGGTGGTGGTGGACACGGTCCGGCCGCCGAACAGGAGCACCCGGTCCCCGACGGGGTCGTAGACGGCGGTGCCGTCGAGCAACGCGGGAGGTGCCGGACCGACGGGATCCAGCCGGCCCCACGCCGGTGTGCCGTCCAGCGACGCGGTCCAGACGTCGGTGCGCACCTGAGCCCCATCCCAGCCGCCCAGCACGATGATCCGATCGCGCGCCGCGTCACGGACCACCAGGGGAACCCGGCGCCCGCCCACCTCGAGGGCGCTCCACGCCCCATCGTCCGTGGCACGCGCGGAAGGAACCAGGACGATCGGCAAGACGAGGGAGAGCATCAGTCCACGGGAAGAAGCCCGGAGCGATAGCGGCATCCTCATCGGCGGCCTCCGAGGTGACCATGGTCTCATCGAAGCCTTGTCCCCGGTGTGGGGCGCGGCGGACCTTGCGACCGGCTCCCGCGCCGCCAGTTACGTCTGTCAGGGCGACTCGGAGCCCTGCGGCCCGACCGAGATCAACGCACGATCACCGCTCTCGTCGCGAGCGTCCGCCCGCCGCTCGTCAGCCGGATCACATACACGCCACAGCGTAGCGGCGCGCCCGCCCCCAGCTTCACCACGTGCGAGCCCGCGCCCAGCGCGCCGACCTCCCGTGTCGCCACCCGCCGACCCGCCAGATCGAACGCCTCCAGCCGCGCCGGAGCGTGGGCACCCGGCGGGCACCCGCCAGAGGCGGGTCCCGGGTCCGGCAGCGTGAACGACACGGACAGCCCGCTCGTCGCAGGGTTCGGCCGTGCGCCGGCCAGCGCCAGGCCCGACGCCTTCGGCACATCCACCCAGACTTCGCCCAGGAACGACTCGACGCCGTTCTCGAGCACGCCGAGCCGATAGCCATACCGAGTTCCGGGCGTCACCGTGCAGTCCTCGTACACGAGCTGCCCGGAGCCATCGGCCGTGATCGAGCCGATGGCGCTCCACGCGCCGTCGGCCATGCACCGGTGCACGGTCGCGGCAAGGCCCCCGCCCGACGCGGCGTACCAGGTCAGGCGCACGAGGTCCTGGACAGCGTCGGCGCTCACCAGCGCGAGCTGCACGGAGACCGTCGTGCTCCACTCTAGAGCCCACGTGTCATCGTAGATATGGCCACAGGACATGCACGCGCCCGCGAACACAACCATGCGATCGCGCAGCGGGTCGTAGACGCCGCTGGTGTTGGCCCTCGGCGGCACGGCGTCCTCACCTGTGGGCGACAGCTCCGTCCACGCCGGGACCTCGCCCAGCGACAACGCCCACGGGTCGTTCGTGTAGTCGGGCCCCCCCAGAAGGTACTGCCCGCCGAAGACGATCATGCGGTCTCGCACCGGGTCATGGATGGCGACGTGCCCGTTGCGCCGCATCGGCAGCGTCCCGGCTGGGCCCAGCTGCGTCCAAGCGGGCGGGGCCCCCAGCGACAACGCCCACGTGTCGTTGGTGCCGCCGAAGCCGCCGGTTCCGGTGCTGCCGCCGAAGACGACCATCCGGCCGCGCGCGGTATCGGGGATCGCCGTGTGCCCCCAGCGCAGGCCCGGGGACGTGCCGGACGGCGCGAGCTGCGCCCATGTCGGCGGGTCGCCCAGCGACAGGCCCCACACGTCGCCGTACCTGGTCGAACCGTTGCGGCCTCCGAAGACAATCATGCGGTCGCCCACCGGGTCGTAGACGGCCGAATGCAGTTGCCGCGCGGCCGGCGGCGTGCCCGCCGGGATGAGTCGCGTCCACGTGGGAGTGGCGCCCAGCGACAGGACCCAGACGTCGTCGAAGTGCGTGCCGGTGAAGTCCATGTTGTCGTCAGCGCACCCGCCGAAGACGATCATCCGGCCGCGCACCGGGTCGTGGATGGCGCTGTGGCGGAAGCGCGTATCCGGCGGCGTGCCGGCCGGGGCCAGCTGCGACCACTGGGGCAGCCCCGCCATCGTCAGCGCCCAGGCGTCGTTGAGGCGGCCGGCGGGGGCGACCCAGGTGTATCCGCCGAACATGACCATCCGGTCTCCGATCGGGTCGCGGACTGCAGTGTGCCCGTACCGCTCCACCGGCGATGGACCGGCGGGCGAGAGCATCGACCACGCGCCGTCGTCGGCCGCCGTGGACGCCGGGCTCGGGGCAGGGACCATGAGCAAGAGGGCAAACAGAAGCAGCGCCCATCCGAGCGGGCAGGAAGGTGACGACGGCCTCATCGGCGGCCTCCGAGGCGGGTGCCGGATGATCTCTGGCGCGCCAGGCCAGGCGCGGCACCCGGAGGACGGGCGGCGACTCAGGCTACCAAGGGAATTGTCACGCCGCCCGGAACGTGAGGCAAGCGGATTCCCGCAGGCTTGGAGCGCGACCCGTTGGGCCCGCCGCCTACCCCTGCGCGCCGCGGAGCGCCTCCTGGGCGCGCTTCAGCTTGGCCAGCGTCTCCTCGAGCTGGGTCAGCCGCTGCCGCTCGCGCTCCACCACCTCGGGCTTCGCCTTGGCGAGGAAGTCCGAGTTGCTGAGCTTGCGCCGCGTGCCCTCGAGGTCGCGCATCAGCCGGTCGGCTTCCTTGACGAGGCGCTCCCGCTCGGCGTCGAGGTCGATGAGCCCCTCGAGCGGCAGGAACACCTCGGCCCCCTGCACCACCGCCGAGGCGGCGACCTTCGGCCGGGCGCCGTCGCGCGCCAGCGTCAGGCTCTCGATGCGCGCCAGCGGCCGGATCTGGTCGGCCAGCTTCTCCACCAGGTCCAGCTGCGCCGGCGCGCCGCGCACGAGCACCGTCACCGGCCGCCCGGGGGCGACCTTGTTCTCGGCGCGCAGGTTGCGCACCGCCACCACCAGCTCCTGCAGGAAGCCCACCTGCCGCTCGGTCTCGGCGTCGAACCAGGCCTTCTTCGCCCGCGGCCAGCCGGCCGTCGCCAGCGATTCGCCGTCGTGCGGCAGCGCCTGCCAGATCTCCTCGCTCACGAACGGCATGAACGGGTGGAGCAGGCGCAGGATGCCGTCGAGCACCTTCCACGACACCCAGCGGGCGGTGGTGCGGTCGGCCGGGTCGGCGTCGTCGGCCCAGCGCGGCTTGGCCATCTCGAGGTACCAGTCGCAGTACTCGGCCCAGGCGAACTGGTACAGGGCGTTCGCCGCCTCGTTGAACCGGTAGGTCTTCAGGTTGCGCGTCACGTTCTTCACCGCGTTGGCGTAGCGCGACAGGATCCAGCGGTCGGCCAGCGTCAGGCGCAGCGAGGACTCGCGCAGCTTCGAGAGGTCCTCGTCGCCGAGCCGCATCTGCACGAGGCGGGCGGCGTTCCAGATCTTGTTCGCAAAGAACTTGCCGGTCTCGAGCCGCTTCTCGTCGAAGAGCAGGTCCTGCCCGGTCGGCGTCAGGTAGATGAGGCTGAAGCGCACCGCGTCGGCGCCGTAGCGCTCCATCATCTCGATCGGGTCGGGCGAGTTGCGCAGCGACTTCGACATCTTCCGCCCCTGCGCGTCGCGGAGGATGCTGGTGAAGTACACGTGCTGGAACGGGACCTGGCCGCGGAACTCGAGCCCGGCCATGACCATGCGCGCCACCCAGAAGAAGATGATGTCGGCGCCGGTGACCATGAGCGAGTTCGGGTGGTAACGCTTCAGGTCGTCGGTCTCCTCGGGCCAGCCGAGGATGGCGAAGGGCCACAGCCACGACGAGAACCAGGTGTCGAGCACGTCCTCGTCCTGGGTCCAGCCCTCCCCCGCCGGGCGGTCCACCGAGACCGCCATCTCGTCGCCGCGGTACCAGACCGGGATGCGGTGTCCCCACCACAGCTGGCGCGAGATGCACCAGTCGCGGATGTTCTCGAGCCAGTTCAGGTACACCTTCTTGTAGCGCGCCGGGTAGAACTTGACCTGGCCCTTCTTCGCCGCCTCGATCGCCGGCGCGGCCAGCGGCGCCATCTTCACGAACCACTGCCACGACAAATACGGCTCGATCGGCGTGTGGCAGCGGTGGCACTGCCCGACCGGCACGGTGTAGGGCTCGGTCTTCTCGAGGTAGCCGGCGTCGGCGAGCGCCGCGACCACGCGCTGGCGGGCCTCGAAGCGGTCCAGCCCGCGGAAGTCGCCGGCGTTGTCGTTCATCACCCCGCGCTCGTCCATGACGACCACCTCGGGCAGCCCGTGCCGCTGGCCGGTGAGGAAGTCGTTGGGGTCGTGCGCCGGGGTGACCTTGACCGCGCCGGTGCCGAACCTGGGGTCCACCATCTCGTCGGCGACGATGGGGATCTCGCGCCGCAGCAGCGGCAGCACCGCCGTCTTGCCGATCAGCTTCGCGTAGCGCCGGTCCTTCGGGCTCACCGCCACGGCGGTGTCGCCCAGCATGGTCTCGGGCCGCGTGGTGGCCACGGTCACGAACTGCTTCGAGTCCTTGACCGGGTACTTGAGGTACCAGAGCTGGCCGGCGGTGTCGGCGTGGTCCACCTCCTCGTCCGAGAGGGCGGTGAGGCAGCGCGGGCACCAGTTCACGATGTAGCGGCCGCGGTAGATCAGGCCTTTGTCATACAAGGCCTTGAACGTGTGGAGCACCGCGCGCGAGTAGCCCTCGTCGAGGGTGAAGCGCTCGCGCGACCAGTCGGCCGAGATGCCGAAGCGGCGCAGCTGCCGCAGGATCAGGCCGCCGTACTGGTCCTTCCAGGCCCAGACCTCGCGCAGGAAGTCCTCGCGCCCCAGGTCGTGGCGGCTCCGGCCCGATTCGCGGAGCTTCTGCTCGACCACGTTCTGGGTGGCGATGCCGGCGTGGTCGGTGCCCGGGACGTAGAGGGTCTCGCGGCCCTCCATGCGCTGCCAGCGCAACACCACGTCGCGCACCGATTCGCCCAGCAGGTGGCCCATGGTGAGCGAGCCGGTGACGTTGGGCGGCGGGATGGAGATGACGAAGGGCTTCCCCGACCCGGCCCGCGGGCGGAAGACCCCGTGCTCCTCCCAGAACGCGTACCAGCGCGGCTCGATGCGGCCGGGGTCGTAGGGCTGCTGGAGCGCTTCGGGGTCGCCGCGCTGCAAGGGTGGGCCTCCCGGCTCGGGTGAGGGAGCGCCGGGCGCCGCGGGGGCGCCCGGCGCGGATCGAGCGTCGGAAGCTAGCACAGGGGCGCGGACGCCCCCAAACCCGGGACCGGCCGGATCGAGGACGCGGTACGTCGCCCGCGGCCGCGCGTGCTGGCCGCGGCCGGGGCCGCCTGATAGCATCCCGCGCCATGCGCGTGCTTCCCCGCCGCTCCTGCCTGCGTCTCGCGGTCGCCCTCGCGCTCGCGGGCGCCGTCGCACCGGCGCACGTCCCGGCCTCGCCGCTCGAGTACCTGCCGGTGGGCGACCCGCTGGTCGAGGAGTTGCGCCTGCTCGAGGTGGCCGGCCCGTTAGGCGCCGACGGCCGCTTCGCGCTGCCCCACCTCGGCACGCAACCGCTGCAGCGCTTCGAGCTGCAGGGGCGCGGGCCCGCGGGCGAAATACCCGCGCTGGCGGCCATCTCGTACGCCCGGCTGGAGCGCGCCCTCGGACGCGACGCCGCCGCGCACTTCGCGCCCGACCCCGCGCACGCCTCGACCCCGCGGCTGTTCACGAGCGTGGCGCCGAACGGGGAGCGGCTGGAGCTGTCGGCCGGCGCCGAGGGCGCCTGGCGGGCCGCCGGCGAGGACGAGGAGTTCCTGACCGGCTCGGGGCTGCACGCCCGCGTCGGCGCGCAGTTCGACCGCTGGCTGGTCTTCGCGCACGTGCTGGCCGGAAGGGTGGACCGCGCCCGCGCCTTCGCCGACCCCATCGTCGCCGGCACCGACCTCGTCGTCCACACCGAGGAGACCTACGTCGCCTACACCGGCGCCGAGGGCCGCTGGGCCGCGCAGTTCGGCCGCGGCCGCTGGCACTGGGGCCCGGGCAGCGAGGGCTCGCTCGTGCTCTCGCGCACCGCCGTGCCGATCACCGCGCTGGCCGCGCGGGCGCACCTGGCGGCGTGGCGGCTCGACGCCATCGCCCTGTCGGCCACGCTGCGCTCCACCGCGGGCGAGCAGCTCGCCGCCCACCGGCTGGAGTGGCAGCCGCTCGAGCCGCTGCGCCTCGGCGTCACCGAGGCCGCGCGCTACCAGGCGGCCTCGTGGCAGCCGCTCTACGCCGTCGGCGCCGTCCCCTACGTGCTGGTGCAGCGGCTGCTGGCGCAGGACGAGCCGGACGGCGGGGACACGCGCAACAACATCCTGTTCGGGCTCGACGCCGCCTGGCGCGTCGCCCCGGGCACGCGCGTCTACGGCGAGGTGGTGCTGGACGACCTGCACGCGCGCACCGCGTCCAACCCCGACAAGTACGGCTGGCAGCTGGGCTGGGAGGGCGCGGGGCTCATCGGCGCGCGCCGGGTGAGCTGGGGCGGCGAGTGGACGCGGCTGAGCCGCTACCTCTACACCTCGTTCTTCGGCCGCGACTACGCGGCCCAGGGCCTGCCCCTGGGCTTCCCCGACGGGCCCGACTCGCGGCGCATCGCCCTGCGCGGCGCGCTGGACTTCGGGGCCGACTGGCAGCTGCTGGCGCGGGTGAGCCGCGTGGACAAGGGCGAGAACGGCCTCGACGAGCCCTACCTGCCGGGCTCGCCCGCCGTGAGCACCGGCACGTTCGAGGGCGTGGTCGAGCGGACGCGCGACGTGCAGGCCGGCCTGCGCTGGTGGCCGGCGGGCGGCGTGGACCTGCGCGCGCTGGCCGGCTACCGCTGGGTGGACGACCTCGGCCACGTCGCGGGCCTCACGGAGCGTCACGCGCACGTCACGCTCGAAGCCCGGCTCATCCGCTGAGGAGACCGCCATGACC
>CAZSQE010000013.1:0-13916 GCA_964608905.1 uncultured bacterium
CGTGACCGAGGAGGGGTCGGGTCCGGACGTTCCCCCGCCGCCCGCCCCGCCGAAGGACACGGCGCCGTAGCCCACCACGCGCTCGCGGTCGTTGGGCGGCACCTCGCCGCTGTTGGCGTACGAGACCACCGTGCCGCGCACGGCGCCCAGCGCGCGCGCCGCGGCCATCGCGGTCATCACCGCGCCCGCTCCGCAGGCGCAGGTCTCGAGTCCTCGGTGTCCGGCGTTCATCTGGGCCTCCATGGTCGCCCGCACCCCGGCCGGGTCGAGCCGCGCGATGGCGGCCAGCACGGCCTGGTCGGAAGCCCGGGCGCCCCGGTCGTCCGGGTAGTGGGAGAGGTCGCTGCTGGCCACGACGAGCGGGCGGCGCCCGCCGAGCGCGCGCGCCAGCGCGCGCCCGAGGCCCGTGCACTCCTCCGGGTCCTCGCTGCCCACGACCACCGGCAGCAGGGGCACCCCGGGGAAGAGCACCTGGGCGAAGGGCACCTGCACCTCGATCGAGTGCTCGCGCGCGTGCACGCGCGGGTCGTCGAGGAAGCCGCCGCCGGCGGCGAGCAGCGCCGCGGCCGCCCTGGTGTCCACGCGGGCCGTGCCGAGCGGCGTGCGCAGGCCGGCGCCGCCGTAGACGGAGGCGCCGCGGAAGCCGGCGGTGGTGTGGTTGGTGCCGAGGAGGACGACGAGGTCGTAGTCGTGCCCGCGCGCCTGGGCCCAGCCGTCGGCGGCGACCTGGCCGGAGTAGCGGTAGCCGGCGTGCGGCACGACGATGGCCACCGGGCGGCCCGTCCGCTCCGGCCGCGCGTCGGCCAGGAACGCCCGCACCGCGGCCGCGAGCTGCCCGGCATCGGCGGGGTAGAACTGCCCGGCCAGCACCGGCGCGCGCACATCGCCCCCGGGCGCGCTTGCGGGGCGTTCCGCCGCGCAGGCCGGCGTGGCGGCGAGCACGCCCGCGGCGAGCACGAGCGGGAGCGCCGTCCGGCGGCGCGGGTCCACGGGGCGCATCGGTCTCATCGTCCGGCTCCCGGGTGGGGGCGGATCACGTGCGGCGGCGCGTCGAGCGCGGCCAGGTCCGCGCCGGGCTCGCCCGCCGTGATCGTGACCGCACCATAGCCCACCACCCGGTCGCGGTCACCCGCCGGGACGTCGCCGCTGTTGGCGTGCGAGACCACCGTGCCGCGGGTGGCGCCGAGCGCCCGCGCCGCGGCCAGCGTGGCGACGAGCGGCGCGGCGCCGCAGGCGCAGGTCGAGAGGCCCGGCCGCCCGGCGCGCTCCTCCCTCTCGATCGCGCGACACAGGCCGCCGGGATCGAGCCGGGCGATCGCGGCGAGCACGGCGCGGTCGGCGGCCACGGCGTCGTCGTGGGCCGGGTAGTGGGAAAGGTCGCTGCTCGAGACCACCAGCGCGCGCCGCCCGGCGAGCACGCCGGCCAGCGCCTCGCCGAAGCGCGCGGCGCGGTCGGGGTCCTCGCTGCCGACGACCACCGGCAGGATGGGCACGCCGGGCAGGACGACCTGCACGAACGGCAGCTGCACCTCGATCGCGTGCTCGCGCTCGTGCGGCAGCGGGTCCGACGTGCAGCCGGGGTCGGCCGCCAGCAGCGCGGCCGCCGCCGCCTCGTCGGCCGACACGACGCCGAGCGGCGTGCGGAAGCCGCTGCCGAGGAAGACCGCCACGCCGGAGAAGCCGGCGACGGTGTGGTTGGGGGCGAGCAGGACGACGAGGTCGTAGCGCTGCCCCTCGGCCTGGCGCCAGCCGTCGGCGGCGACGAGGCCGGAGTAGACGTAGCCGGCGTGCGGGACCACGAGCGCGATCGGCCGGGACGCGAGCGGCGGGAGCGCCTGGTCGAGCAGGGCCCGCACCGTGGCCTCGAGCCGCTTCGGCTCGGCGGGGTAGAACGCGCCCGCCACCACCGGGGAGCGCACCGCCTGTCTCATCGCCTCAGCTCCACACGCCCGGGATGGCGCGGCGGCACTTCGGGCAGCGGCCGTCGCGGAGGTGCATGCCGGTCAGGAACAGCCCGTCGCGCTCGATCACCTTCGCGCCGCAGCCCGGGCAGTAGGTGTGGTTGCCCGGGTGCCCGGGCAGGTTGCCGACGTAGGCGTAGCGCAGGCCGTGCGCCAGGCCGATCTCCCGCGCGCGCTCGAGGGTGGCCACCGGCGTGGCGGGCAGGTGGCGGAGCTGGTAGTCGGGGTGGAAGCGCGTGAAGTGCACCGGCACGTCCGGGCCCAGCTCGCCCGCGACCCACTTCGACAGCTCGGCGAGCGCGGGCGCCGAGTCGTTGAGCGTGGGCACGACCAGGTTGACGATCTCGAGGTGCACGCGGGCGGCGGCGATCTGCCGCAGGCTGCGCAGCACCGGCTTCAGCTCGCCGTCGCAGACGTCGCGGTAGAAGCCGGCGCCGAAACCCTTGAGGTCCACCTTGATGGCGTCGAGCACGCCGCACAGCTCGCGCAGCGGCGCCTCGTTCATGTAGCCGCAGCTGACCAGCACCGAGCGGCGGCCGAGCGGCTTCGCGGCGCGCGCGATGTCGGCCAGGTACTCGAGGAAGACGGTGGGCTCGTTGTAGGTGAAGGCGATGACCGGGGCGCGGCGGTCCACCGCGGCGCGGGCGACGTCGGCGGCCGGCACGCCCGCCTGCGCGTAGTCCTCGGGGCGGGCCTGCGAGATCTCCCAGTTCTGGCAGAAGCGGCAGCGCAGCGGGCAGCCGCTGGTGGCCATCGAGTAGGCCGCCGCGCCCGGCAGGAAGTGGAAGAACGGCTTCTTCTCGATGGGGTCCACGTGGACGCTGATGGGCCGACCGTAGACCAGGCTCCTGAGCTCGCCGCCGGCGACGATGCGCGCCCGGCAGGCGCCGCGCTCGCCCTCGGCCAGCACGCACTCGCGCGCGCACAGCTGGCAGCGGACGAGCAGCTTGCGGTGACGCGGCGGCGTGCCGGGCGCGAGGGTCCCCGTGGCGTGGCAGGCGGCGCAGTCGGCGGAGGCGGTCGAGACCCAGTAGCGCGCGCGGGGGGCGCGCCGCACCAGCTCGGCGAGCGTGTCACCCGGACCCGCTGTCGCGGGTGCCCCCCGGGCGGCGTCCGGCTGCAGCAGGTCGAGGCCGTGCCCGGCGGCGAGCAGCGCGCCGCAGCCCGCGCAGGTCGTGCGCAGGAAGTCGCGCCGGGAGAAGGTGGAAGGGGACATGGTCGCGCCTCGCTGGCCGGGAGCGTAGCGCAGCGGGCCGGGTGGGTCCACGGGGCGGGGCCCGCGATGCGCCTCGGTGCTAGAATGGCCGGCAGGTCAGTCGACACGCCACGGCTCCCCCGAGGCCGCCACGCAGCGGGTCGGAGATCGGTGATGCTCGGCCAGACGGTGTCGCACTACCGGGTGCTGGAGCGGCTCGGCTCCGGAGCGATGGGTGAGGTGTACCTGGCCGAGGACCTGCGCCTGGGCCGCAAGGTGGCGCTCAAGCTGCTGCCGCCGGAGCTCACCCGGGACGCGGCCGCCAAGACGCGCCTGATCCACGAGGCGCGGGCCGCCTCGCTGCTCGATCATCCCCACATCTGCACGGTCTACGACATCGAGGAGCTGCCCGCGGGCCGGCTCCTGCTGGCGATGGCGTACTGCGAGGGCGAGACGCTCAAGGTGCGCCTAGCGCGCGGGCCGCTGCCGGCAGCGGAGGCCGTCGAGCTGGCCTGCCAGATGGCGGAGGCCCTGGGCGAGGCGCACGCGCGCGGCGTCGTGCACCGTGACATCAAGCCGGCCAACGCGATGGTGACGAGGTCCGGGCGGGTGAAGATCGTGGACTTCGGGCTGGCACGCCTGCCCGATGCGACGGCGCTGACGGCGACCGGGACGACACTCGGCACGCCGGCCTACATGGCGCCCGAGCAGGTGCGGGGCGAGGAGGCGGACGCGCGGGCGGACCTGTGGGCGCTGGGCGCCGTGCTGTACGAGATGCTGGCAGGCCGTCCGCCGTTCGGCGGGGAGACCATCGAGGCCGTGCTCTACGGCGTGGTCCACCGGGTGCCGGAGCCGCTCGACCGGGCGCGCCCAGACCTGCCCGCGGCACTCCTGCGCGTCGTGAACCGCGCGCTGGCCAAGGACCGCCTGGCGCGCTACCAGCAGGCGGAGCAGATGCTGGCGGAACTGCGCGCCTGCCGGGAGCGGCTGGACGCGGACGGCACGCAGGCCGTGGGGACGGCGGCGCCGCGGGTCCCCTCCATCGCCGTGCTGCCGTTCGCCAATCTGAGCGCCGACCCCGAGCAGGAGTACTTCTGCGAGGGCATGACCGAGGAGTTGATCACGGCGCTGGGGGCGGTCGAGGGCCTGCGCGTGGCCGCCAAGGCCTCGACGTTCCACCTCCAGGGGAAGGACCTGGAGATCCGCGCGATCGGGGACCAGCTCAACGTGGAGACGCTGCTGGAGGGGAGCGTGCGCAAGGCGGGGGACCGCCTGCGCGTCACGGCCCAGCTGGTGAACGTGAGCGACGGCTACCACCTCTGGTCGGAGCGCTACGACCGCCGGCTGGACGACGTGTTCGCGGTGCAGGACGAGATCGCGCGGGCCATCGTCGGGAAGCTGAAGGTGAAACTGATCGGGCCGCAGGAGGCCCCGCTCGTGAAGCGCGCCAGCGCCAACCTCGAGGCGTACCAGCTCTACCTGAAGGGGCGGTACTACTTCGCGCGGCGCTACAAGGGCCAACTGGAGCAGGCGGTGGACTGCTTCGCGCGGGCCATCGCCCTGGACCCCGACTTCGCGCCGGCGCTGGCGGGCCTGGCGGACGGTCTCAGCGTCGCCGGGTTCTACGGGTTCAGGCAGCCGCGGGTGGTGCTGCCGAAGGCCCGGCAGGCGGCCGAGCGCGCCGTGGCCCTGGACGAGGCGCTCGCGGAGGCGCATCACGCCCTGGGGACGGTGCACGCGTGGCTCGCCTGGGACTGGGACGTGGCCGAACGGGAGTTCAGGCGCGCGTTGGCACTCGATCCGAACGCCCCCATCACGCACGCGTTCTACGGAATCGTCCTTGCGACGATGGGACGGGCCGAGGAGGCCGCTGCCGAGGCGGAGCGGGCAACGGCGCTCGACCCGCTCTCGACGCTGGCCCTCTTCCTCGCTGCTGCCACCCGCCTCATACTCCGCCGGCATGGCCGGTCGATCGAGAGCAGTCAGTGTGCGCTGGCACTCGACCCCGCCTGCACGCTGGCCACCTGGATGCTCAGCATGGCGTTGTCGGGGGTCGGCAGGCACGATGAGGCGATCGAGGCCGGCGAGCGTGGCGTGCGGATGACGGACAGGAACGGGTTCTTCGTCGCCATCCTCGGGCATGCGCTGGGCCGCGCCGGGCGCCGGGATGCCGCGCGGCAGGTGCTCGCGGAGCTGCTCGAACGGCCTCTGCCCGGGGGCGTCCCGTCGATCTGGCTGGCGATCGTGCACGCCGGCCTGGGCGAAGTGACCGAGGGCGTCGCCGTCCTCGAACGGGGCGTTCCGGACTGGGGCAGCGCCTATCCGATCATGCTGGCGGGCCCGTCCTTCGACACGCTGCGGAGCCACCCGCGATTCGGCGAGATCCTGAGGTCCGTCGGATACACGGGCCCCTGGGCCCCGGCCCCCGGTGCCCAGCCCTGAAGTGCCTCGACCCTGAGGCCCCCGCTACGTCGCCGCGTCCAGCCCGCCGCGCGCGCCGTCCGTCGTCTCACTTCGCCAGCGCTTCCAGCCGCTTCGCCAGGTCGGGGGCCTTGGCCACGGCCAGCAGGGCCATGATGACGTACATCTTGTACTGCGCCTGGCGGGCGACGTTCACCGCGTGCTGCTTCATCACGCCGTGCGAGACCTCGTCGCCGATGTCGGCGGGCAGCGGGTGCATGTAGAGGGCGCCGCCGCCCTTCGTCAGGCCCATGCGCCGCTCGTCGCAGATCCAGTCCTTGTGCTTCGCGTTGCCGGCCAGCGCCGCCTGCTCGATCTCGGCCAGCTTCGCCTTGTCCTTCGCCTTGTTGGCGGCGACGCGCGCCAGCATCAGCTCGTAGGGGCCCCAGGACTTCGGGTAGACGATGTCGGCGCCCGCGAAGGCGTCGTCCATCGAGTTCGTCACGCGGAACGAGCCGCCCGAGGCCTTGGCGCCGGCGTGCGCGAACTCCATCGTGTCGGGCATGAGGTGGTAGCCCTCGGGGTGGGCGAGGACGACCTCGGCGCCGAAGCGGGTGAAGAGCATCGAGCAGCCCTGCGCCACCGACAGCGGCTTGGCGTACGAGGGCGAGTAGGCCCACGAGATGGCGATCTTCTTCCCCCGGAGCCCGCCCGGGTTGCACTCGCGCATCCACATCAGGTCGGCCATGGACTGGGTCGGGTGGTCGATGTCGCACTGCAGGTTCACCACCGGGACCCGGCGCGGGTCCTTCACCGCCGCCAGATAGGCTTCGATGCCCTGCGCCACGTCGCGCATGAAGGCGTTGCCCTCGCCGATGATCATGTCGTGGCGCACGCCCAGCGCGTGGGAGTTCATGCCCAGCATGGCGCCGGTCTCGACCGCCGTCTCGCCGTGCGAGACCTGCGTCGAGCCGCCGTCCACGATGACCGGGGAGAGGCCGAGGCGGGCGCAGGCGCCGGCCCAGGCCGACTTCGTGCGGGTGGACTGGTCGAAGAACAGCGCCCAGCCCAGCTCGTCCCGGAAGAGCGCGGTGGACCTGCCGGCGTAGTCGAGGCCGGCGAAGCGGCCGATCACCGCCATGAGGGTCTCCAACTCGGGCGTCGTCCAGTCGCGCGTCAGCAGCATGTTGCGGCCGAAGAGCGCGTCCAGCGCGGCCTGGCCGGGGACCGGCGGGAGGGTGGTCACGGGGCTCATCGGGTCTCCTTCTGCGGTGCGGGAGCCGGCGGGCGGGGGCCCGGCCGGCGCCACGGGAGCGCGGTGCGCGGGTGGCCGCGCGTGCGAAAACGGCCCGCCATCCTACCCCGGGTGCCGGGGGGCGTCCAATCCGCGCCGACGTTTGCCCGTCCCTCGTCCGTCCCGTATCCTTCGCCTCTTATAGCCAACCCGCGCAGGGAGAAGGAGCGCCACATGCCGGTCGCGAAGCCCATCAACGAGGCCGTCCTGGCCCGGACCGCGGCACGCTGCCGCGAGCGCAACATCATCATCCCCACCTTCGCCGAGCAGAAGGACCCGAGCCTCGTGCCGGAGCCCATCAAGAAGCGGCTGGCCGGCGTCGGGCTGTGGGACGTCAACCCGCTCAACCTCTACCGCATCACCTGGAAGAACGAGCCCAAGGAGAAGGGCGGGCTGTACAACCGCGGCAACTGGATCGAGTTCCCGAGCGAGCTGACCGGTGTGCCCGCCCGCATCGTCGGGCTGGTGGGCAAGTACTTCCCGACCGGCGCCCACAAGGTCGGCGCCGCCTTCGGCTGCCTGGTGCCCCGCCTGGTGACGGGCGAGTTCGACCCCGAGAACCACAAGGCGGTCTGGCCCTCCACCGGCAACTACTGCCGCGGCGGCGCCTTCGACTGCGCCCTGCTGGCCTGCAAGGCGATCGCCATCCTGCCCGAGGGCATGTCGCGCGAGCGCTTCGAGTGGCTGCGCGAGATCGGTACGGACGAGATCATCGCCACGCCCGGCACCGAGTCGAACGTCAAGGAGATCTACGACAAGTGCTGGGAGTTGCGGAAGACGCGCGGCAGCGCCATCTCGATCTTCAACCAGTTCGAGGAGTTCGGGAACGCGGCCTGGCACTACACCATGACCGGCGCCATCGTGGAGGAGGTCTTCGGCCAGGTCCGCCGGCCCGACAGCCGGCTCGCCGCCTACGTCTCGGCCACCGGCTCGGCCGGCACCATCGCCGCCGGCGACTACCTGCGCACGAAGTTCCCGCACCTCAAGGTGGTGGCGACCGAGGCGCTGCAGTGCCCGACGCTGTTCGCCAACGGCTTCGGCGCGCACCGCATCGAGGGCATCGGCGACAAGCACGTGCCCTGGGTGCACAACGTGCGCAACACGGACATGGTGGCGGCCATCGACGACGAGCAGACGATGAGCCTGCTGCGCCTCTTCAACGAGGAGGCGGGGATCGAGTTCCTCGCCGGGCAGGGGCTGAAGGCCGACTTCCTGAAGCTCCTGCCGTTGGCCGGCATCTCCGGCATCTGCAACCTGGTGGCGGCGATCAAGGTGGCGAAGCACTTCGAGCTGGACGGGCGCGACGTGATGTTCACGCCGCTCACCGACTCGATGGACCTGTACGCCTCCCGCAAGCAGGAGCTGCGCGACGAGCGCGGCCCGTACACCCGCGAGCACGCGGCGATGGACTACGCCCGTTACCTGATGGGTGCGGACACCGACTTCCTGCAGGAGCTGGGCTACCGCGACCGCAAGCGGCTCCACAACCTCAAGTACTTCACCTGGGTGGAGCAGCAGGGCAAGACCTCGGAGGAGCTGGCGGCGCTGTGGGAACCGGACTTCTGGACGGAGGTCTGGGCCGAGGTCCCCGCGTGGGACCGCCAGATCCGGGAGTTCAACGAGCGCACCGGGCTGCTCAAGCAGCTCGCCTGACCCGACGGACATCCTCTGCCGCGCCCGCGCCGACGGGCACCGGCCCACGCCCGGCGTGGGCACCCGGCGCGCGGGCGATCGGCACGCACGGAGCAAGGACCATGACGAACCAGAAGAAGCTGGCGATCCTCGCGGTGGGTGGGAACTCCCTGATCATCGACGAGTCGCACCGGACGGTGGAGGACCAGTACGCCGCCGTCGAGGAGACCTGCCGGCACGTCGCCGGGATGGTGAAGCAGGGCTGGCGGGTCGTGGTCACGCACGGCAACGGGCCACAGGTCGGCTTCATCCTGCGGCGCAGCGAGCTGGCGGCCCACGAGCTGCACCAGGTGCCGCTCGACTCGTGCGGCGCCGACACGCAGGGGGCCATCGGCTACCAGGTGCAGCGCGCCCTGTACAACGAGATGAAGGACTGGCCCGAGAAGCCCGTGGTCGCGACCGTGGTCACGCAAGTGCTGGTGGACCGCGAGGACCCGTCCTTCAAGAAGCCCTCGAAGCCGATCGGCTCGTTCATGGACGAGGCGAAGGCGGCGCAGCACCGCGAGAAGGACAAGTGGGACATCGTCGAGGACGCCGGCCGTGGCTTCCGCCGCGTGGTCGCCTCGCCCCGGCCCGTGCGCATCGTCGAGCTGGAGGCCATCCGCCGGCTGCTCGAGAACGACATCCTCGTGGTGGCGGTGGGCGGCGGCGGCATCCCGGTGGTCGAGGACGAGCGGGGCAACCTGCAGGGCGCGGCCGCGGTCATCGACAAGGACCTCGCCACCAGCCTGCTGGCGCGCGAGCTGAAGGCCGACCTGCTCATCATCTCGACGGCGATCGAGAAGGTCTGCCTGAACTACCGCAAGCCCGACCAGAAGGACATCGACCGCATGACCCTGGCCGAGGCGAAGCAATACCTGGCCGAGGGGCACTTCGCGCCGGGCAGCATGAAGCCGAAGATCGAGGCGATCATCGAGTTCCTCGAGTCGGGCGGGAAGCAGGCGCTCATCACCGACCCGCAGCACCTCGTGCCCGCGCTGGAGGGGAAGACGGGCACCTGGATCGTCGCGTGACTACCGGCCGGGCCGCGCTCGCCGGCCTGCGCTGCGTGCGCTGCGACCGGCTCACGCCGGTCGCGGACGACCTCTACGTCTGCCCGGCCTGCGGCGCCAACACCCTGGTCGAGTACGACTACGACCGGGTGAAGCGCGGCTGGTCGCGCGAGGCGCTGGCGGCCGATCGCGACCCGACGCTGTGGCGCTACCTGCCGCTGCTGCCGGTGAGCGCGCGGCTGGAGGGCCCGCCGGTGGGCGGCACGCCGCTCGTGGCCGCGCCGCTTCGGCTGGTACAACCGCAACACCGGCTACAACCCCTACACGCGCGAGGGCAAGAAGACGGTCTCGTTCGAGCTGTGCGAGCAGCTCGGCTGGCAGGTGCCGGACCTGGTCGTCGTGCCGGTGGGCGACGGCAACATCCTCTCGGGCGTCTGGAAGGGCTTCGTCGAGTTCCGGCGCCTGGGCTTCATCGAGCGGCTGCCGCGGCTGCTCGCCGTGCAGGCCGAGGGCAGCGCGGCCATCGTGAACGCCGCGGCCGGCGACGGCGTCATCCGGCCGGTGTCGGGCGAGACCGTGGCCGACTCGATCTCGGTCAGCCTGCCGCGCGACGGCGAGGCGGCGGTGCAGGCCATCCGCGCCTCGGGCGGCTTCGGCGTCACCGTGCCCGACGCCGCCATCCTCGCCGCCATCGGCGAGCTGGCGCGCGGCTCGGGCGTGTTCGCCGAGCCGGCGGCGGCCGCGTCGTGGGCCGGGCTCAAGGAGGCGGTGCGCCGCGGCCTGGTGGACCCGGCCTGGCGCATCGTGGCGCTCATCACGGGCAACGGGCTCAAGGACGTGGCCGCGGCGATGAAGACGGCGGGCGAGCCGCGCGTCATCCCACCCGACCCGGCCGTGCTGGACACGCTGTTCCCGGAGGGATAGAGAGAAGGCCATCACCGCGGCGGGCGTCGCGCTCGGCCGCTCACCACCCACGACCAGGGGAGAGAGAGACGATGAGGAGCTTCATCGGACGTGACATCCTGTCGCTCAGGGACTTCGAGCGCGACGACTACACGCGCATCTTCGAGGTGTGCGAGAAGCTGGCCCCGCACGCCCACAACCGCCGCAACACCGACCTGTGCGCGGACAAGACGCTGCTGACGGCCTTCTACCAGCCCAGCACCCGCACCCGCATGTCCACCGAGGCCGCCATGCACCGCCTGGGCGGCCACGTGCTCGGCTTCTCCGACGCCAAGATGACCCGCGCCGGCGACTTCTACCAGGAGTCCATCAAGGACACCGTGCGCATGCTCGAGTACTACGCCGACGTCATCGCGATGCGGCACTTCCAGCTCGGCGCGCCGGCCGAGGCGGCCAAGTACTCGTCGGTGCCCATCATCAACTGCGGCGACGGCTGGGGCGAGCACCCGACGCAGGTGCTGACCGACCTGTACACCATCTGGCGCGAGCGCGGCACGCTCGACGGTCTGCGCTGGATGTGCGTCGGTGACCACCGCATGCGCACCATGCACTCGATCGGCCACGCCGCCACCCAGTTCGACATGGAGCTGGACGTCGTGTACCCGCCCGACATGGCGCCGACCGAGGAGTTCAAGCAGGAGCTGCGCGACCGTAACGTGCGCTACAACGAGTGGAAGAGCACCTCGGAGTGCATCGCCAAGGCCGACATCATCTACATCGAGCCGGTGGTGCAGGCCGACTACACCAAGTCGCGGGTGGACGCGGCCGACGCCAAGAAGGGCCTCACCCCGCCCGAGTACCAGGTCACCCGCGCGATGATGCGCGACCTGGCCAAGAAGGACGCCATCGTCCTGCACTCGCTGCCGCGCATGGACGAGCTGCCCACCGACGTGGACAGCACCCGCCACGCCCGCTACTGGATCGAGGCCGCGAACGGCGTCGTGCTGCGCATGGCGCTCATCGCCCTCGTGCTGGGGCGCGCGGAGTAGGTCCCGCACCGACGCACGACGCGGCGGGTCCGACCAGCCTTCGGCTGGTGCCCGGGCCCGCCGCGTTCGCCTTCCCGGCCCCGGCGACCCGTCAGAGCGCCCGCGCCAGCGCCTGGTAGCCGCGCGCCGCCGCGACCAGTTCGGCCTCGGCCACGCTCTCGTCCACCGCGTGGGCGGCGGAGATCTCCCCGGCGCCGTAGACCAGCGTCGGCAGCCCGTGGAGTCCGGCGGTCGCCACCCCGTTCGTGCAGTAGGGGGCGTAGAAGACGTCGTCGCCGAGCCCGGCCTCGCGCAGCGCCTGCCGCGCGCGCCGCGCGTGCTCCGCCTCCGCCGGGACCCCCCAGCCGGGATGGAACGCCTCGACCGTGAACGAGGCGCCGGTGTAGCAGGTGAGCGTGGCCGCGTGGAGCCCGGCCGATACGCCCTCGAGCCCGCGCAGCGCCTCCGCCGTCTCGGCCAGCACGCCCTCGCGCGTCTCGCCGCGCACCAGCCGGCGGTCGAAGCGCGCGGTGGCGTGGTAGGGCACCATGGAGGAACCCGGGAAGGGCAGCGAGCCGATCTCCACCAGCTCGCTGTGGCCCCGGCCCAGCAGGTCGTCGGTGCGCGGCGTCATGGCGCGCACGCGGGCGATGGCCTCGGTCAGGCGGTAGACGGCGTTGATGCCGGACCCGCGGCCCGCGACCCGCCCTTGGCGGGTGCCCGGCGGGTGCCCGGCGGGGGCCCCCGCCAGCGAGGTGTGGGCGGCGCGCCCGGCAGCCTCGATCACGACGCTGGCGCGGCCGCGGTGGCCGAGTCCGACCGCGAGCCCGGTCGGTTCGCAGATGATCGCGGCCCGCACCGGGCTGCGATCGAGCACGTGCCCGACGGCCAGGCCCTCGACGCACTCCTCGCCGACGCTCGCCGAGACGAGCACCGGGCCGGCGAGCGCCTCGCGCGGCAGCAGGCCGATGCCGACCACGGCGGCGGCGAGCGAGCCCTTGACGTCGGTCGTGCCGCGGCCCCAGATCCGGCCGTCGGCGCGCTCGGCCGAGAACGGCGGGAAGCGCCAGGCCTCGGGCTCGGTGGCCGGGACGACGTCCATGTGCGCGTCCACCAGCAGGGCGCCAGCGGCGGCGGGCGCCCCCGCGGCGCGCGCGCCGCGCCGCACGCCGAGCACCGTGCCCATCTCGTCCACGCGCACGTCGTCGTAGCCCAGGGCCGTCATCGCGCGCGCGACCGCCTCGGCCACGCCACGCTCGCCGCCCGAGAGGCTCTCGATGCGCACCAGCTCCCGGCAGAGCGCCAGGGTCCGCGTCTCCAGCTCGTCCGCCATGCCCTTCCTTTCGCCGCCGACGCGTTGCCGCCGCGACCCCCGCAGGCTAGCATGACGCGGAACCGCGCACCCAACCCCGGAGGACGCATGGCCGAGCACCGCTTCCCGCCGCTGGTGGACCTCGAGGACGACGCGCCCCGCCGCGCGGTCGAGACGCGCGACGGGGCGGAGGAACGCGCGTTCCTCGAGCACCTGCGCCGCGGCGTGGTCGGCGCTGAGGCGACCATCCGCACCCCGGAGGGGGAGAAGCCGCTCCTCTACTTCGACTACATCGCCTCGGGCCGCTTCCACCGGGCGGTGGAGGACGAGCTGGCGGCGCGCGTGCTGCCCTACATGGCCAACACGCACACCGAGTCGTCGTACACCGGCCTGCTCATGACGCGCTACTACGAGGGCGCGTTCCGCCGCATCGGCCGCTACCTGAACGCGGGCCCCGACGACGTGCTCATCCCCGTCGGCTCCGGCTCGACCGGGGCGGTGAACCGGCTCATCACCATCCTGGGGCTGCGGCTGCCCTGCCAGCTCGAGGACCGCTACCACCTGTCGCGCCACATCCCGGCGGCCGAGCGGCCGGTCGTCTTCCGCAGCCACATGGAGCACCACAGCAACGACATCACCTGGCGCGAGACGGTGGCCGAGACGGTGTACGTGGACTTCGACGAGCACGGGCGGGTGGGCCTCGAGCACCTCGACCGGCTGCTCGGGACGTACGCGGACCGGCCGCTCAAGATCGGCACGTTCTCGGCCGCCTCGAACGTCACCGGCATCCTCAACGACACGACGGCCATCGCCCGCGTGCTGCACGCGCACGGGGCGTACGCGTTCTTCGACTACGCCGCCTCCGGCCCCTACGTGGACATCGACCTGCACCCGAGGCGCGAGGACGGCACGCCCGACGCGGCGGCGGCGAAGGACGCGGCGTTCTTCTCGGTGCACAAGTTCCTCGGCGGGCCGCGCACGCCGGGGCTGCTGGTGGCGGACCGCCGGCTGTTCACGAACCGCGTGCCGGCCGAGCCCGGCGGCGGCACGGTGCTCTACACCTCGCCCGACGACCACGTCTACCTGCCCGACTACTTCCGCCGCGAGACCGGCGGCACGCCGCCCATCGTCGGCAGCAT
>CAZSQE010000013.1:13926-17113 GCA_964608905.1 uncultured bacterium
GGTCTTCGACCTCAAGCACGCCATCGGCGCCGAGCGCATCCTGCGGGTCGAGCACGACTACCTGCGGCGCGCGCTGGCCATCTGGACCCGCGACCCGGACCTCGAGATCCTGGGCAACCTGGAGCCCGAGCGGCTGGGCGTGGTGTCGCTCATCTTCCGCGGCGTGCACCACAACCTGGCCGCGGCCCTGCTCAACGACTACTTCGGCGTCCAGGTGCGCGGCGGCTGCATGTGCGCCGGTCCCTACGGGCACGAGCTGCTGCACATCGACGAGCAGGTCTCGCTGGCCATCCGCCGCCAGCTGGTGCAGGGGCACATCGGCGTGAAGCCCGGCTGGGTGCGCATCTGCTTCTCGCCGGTGACGGGGGAGGACGAGTTCCAGACCCTGCTCGAGGGTGTGGAGTTCGTCGCCCGGCGCGGCCGCGAGTACGCGGACCGCTACACGCTCGACGACACGACCGGCGAGTGGCGCCGGAAGGCCTAGGCCAGCAGGTTCCTGGTGCGGCCGTAGAGCGAGTAGCCGCCCGGGCCGGCGATGAGGATCACCAGCGCCACCACCCCCAGCACCAGCGGGTACTCGTAGCCCTCGCCGCGGCCGGCCACGCCCTGCCAGTTCATGAAGAAGCCGTGGGCGACGTGGATCTTCCAGATGCCCACGGCCATCACCGCCGCCACGCCGAGGGCGGCGAGCCGGCTCAGCACGCCGAGCGCCAGCGCGATGCCGCCGAGGAACTCCACCGCCATGACCAGCCAGGCGACGGCCGGCGGGAAGCCGAGGTGGACGACCTGCCGCACGAACGCGGCCGTGCCGGCGCCGCCGAAGAGGCCCAGCAGCTTCTGCGCGCCGTGCGCCCACATCACCCCGCCGAGTGCCAGCCGCAGCAGCAGCAGCGCCAAGTCGTTCAGGTTCGACTTCATGTCCCCGCCCCCGGGTGGAACTCCCTCGTGTGACGACGTGCGACGGGCCACAGGGTAGCACGCCCGCGAGGTTGCCGGAACGGCGCGCGCGTGCTATCGGTTCGGAGCCTCCATCCCGGTGTCCGGCACCCCCACCCCGCACGCGAGGGCCGCAATGATCTCACTGTTCCCCAAGGACGAGAACTTCTTCGAGCTCTACCGCCGGCAGGCCGCGCTCGTGCACCAGGGCTGCGTCCAGCTCGACGAGATGATGCGCGAGTTCGACCGGCTCGAGGAGCGGGCCCGGGCCCTCAAGGACATCGAGCACCAGGGCGACCTCGTGGCGCACGAGCTGTTCGAGCGCCTGAACCGCACCTTCATCACGCCGCTCGACCGCGACGACATCCACGACCTCGCCAGCAACCTCGACGACGTGCTCGACGCGGTCGAGGCCATCGCCAGCCGCATCGTCCTGTTCAAGATCCCGGCGACGACGCCGCAGGCGCAGCAGCTCACCCGCATCGTGACGGCGTGCGGCGAGCAGATCGAGGGGGCGGTCGCACACCTCAAGGACTTCAAGGGCCTGATGCCCTTCACCATCGAGATCAACCGGCTCGAGAACGAAGCCGACATCCTCTCCCGCCAGGCGGTGGCCGACCTCTTCACCGGCGAGCACGGGTTCCTCGACGTGATCCGCTGGAAGGAGATCTACGGCCGGCTCGAGAACGCCGCGGACCAGTGCGAGGACGTGGCGAACGTGATCGAGGCCATCGTCCTCAAGAGCCGTTGAACATGGACCTGCCGCTGCTGGTCATCGGCATCATCGCCACGGCGCTGATCTTCGACTTCACGAACGGCTTCAACGATGCGGCGAACTCCATCGCGACGGTGGTCAGCACCCGCGTGCTCTCGCCGCGGGTGGCGGTGGCGTGGGCGGCATTCTTCAACTTCGCGGCCTTCCTGGTCTTCGGCGTCCACGTGGCGAAGACCATCGGCAAGGGCGTGGTGGAGCCTGCCGCCATGACGCCGGCCATCATCCTGGCCGCCGTGATCGGCGTCACCGTGTGGAACGTGATCACCACCTGGCTGGGGCTGCCGACGTCCTCGTCGCACGGTCTGATCGGGGGACTGGCAGGAGCGGCCCTGGTCGCGGTCGGCCCCGGCGCGGTGATGGCCGGAGGCCTGCTGCGCATCGCGCAGTTCATCGTTCTGGCGCCGCTCATCGGCCTGGCGATGGGGTTCCTCCTCATGGTGGCCGTGATGTGGCTCTTCCGGCGCGCGACCCCGCGCGCCGTGGACAAGCACTTCCGCCGGCTCCAGCTCGCCTCCGCCGCCGCGTACAGCCTGGGCCACGGCGGCAACGACGCGCAGAAGACCATGGGCATCATCGCGGCGCTGCTCTATTCGACGGGGCACCTCCATGGTGAGTTCCATGTGCCGCTCTGGATCGTGCTCATCAGCCATGGCGCCATCGCGCTGGGCACGCTGACGGGCGGCTGGCGCGTCGTGAGGACCATGGGCATGGGCATCACGCGGCTGCAGCCGGTGGGGGGATTCTGCGCCGAGACCGCGGGCGCCCTGACCCTGTTCGCCACCACGGCGGCCGGCATCCCCGTCTCGACGACGCACACCATCACCGGGGCGATCGTCGGCGTGGGTGTGAGCTCCACGGGCCGGCTCTCGGCCGTCCGGTGGGGTGTGGCGGGGCACATCGTCTGGGCCTGGGTGCTGACCATGCCGGCGGCGGCGATCATCGCGGCCGGTGCCTGGTTCGTGGCAAACGCGCTGGGTATGCGGTGATCGCCCCGCCGGCGCCGCGCCACGCCATCGCCGGCGCGACATGAACGGGCCGCAGGTCGTCGTGGTGGGCGCCGGCGTCGCCGGCCTCGCCTGCGCGCGCGAGCTGGCGCGCCGGGGGGTCCCCGCCGTCGTCCTCGACCGCGCCCGCGGCGTGGGCGGCCGCTGCGCCACCCGGCACGTGGACGGCCGTCCGGTGGACTTCGGCACCTTCTACCTGCACGCGCAGTCGGCGGCCTTCGCCGCCACGCTCGGCGAACTGGACCCGGCCGGGCGCATCGAGGGCTGGCCGGAGCGCGTGCGCGAGCCGAAACTCGCCTGCCAGCCCGACTCGCTGCTGCCGGGCGCCGTGCGCTTCGCGCGCCGCGACGGCGTGAGCGCCTTCCCCAGGCACCTCGCCCGGGGCCTCGACGTGCGGCTCGAGCGGCGGGTGACGGCGCTGGCCGGGGACGGCCCGCGCCTGCGGCTCGAGGTCGCCGGGGCGGACCCGCTC
>CAZSQE010000014.1:0-16644 GCA_964608905.1 uncultured bacterium
CACCGCGCGGTAGCCCATCTCGACCGCCCCCTTGATCTTGGCCGCGGCCGCGGCCGCACCGGAGTTGTAGACCGCGATGCCCGGCACCACGTGCGCGGTGCCGAGGTCGTCGGCGTAGGACACCATCTGCTCGAGCACCGTCTGCACGGGGCGGGCATAGCACATGACGAAGACGCGGTCGAGCAGCCCGGCGCGCACCCAGGCCCGCCACTCCTGGGCGTGACGGCGCTCGGCGGTGACCGTGTCGGCCAGCACCGCGGCGCTCAGCGCCAGCCCCGGCCGCACCGCCGCCACCGAGTCCCGTACCTCGCGCACCACCGCCGTGACCTGGGCCCGCTGGAAGGCCGTCCAGGCCGAGTCGAGCGCGGCGCGGCGCGCCGGGGCCTCGAGGGCGAACCGGGCCGGGTCGGCGCCGTGCACGAGCGCGAAGCGCGCCCGCGCGTCGGCGTCCAGCCCGGCGAACGTCCCCGGCTGGCGGATGTAGTCGAGGTGGATGCCGTCCACCGGGTAGCGGGCGGCCAGTTCGGCGGCGATCGACGCGATCCACGACCGCACCGCCGGCCGCGCCGGGCTCAGGTAGGCGCCCTCGACGCCGAGCCGCTCGCGCTCCGCGCGCCCCAGCGCCGTCATCGGGCGGCCGTCGGGCAGCCGGGACACCCACTCGGGGTGCGCGTTCAGCACGTGGCGCGGGTCGCGCGGCCGGTGGGGCGCGGACCACACCAGCAGGCAGTTCATCCAGGCGTGGACCTCGAGCCCGGCGGCGTGGGCGCGGTCGAGCACCAGCGCCAGCGGGTCGCCGGCGCGGCGGCCCAGCGCCTCGGCCCGGGGCAGCCGGTCGGAGCGGTGGAAGGCGTCGCCGCGCCCCACCACCTGCACCAGCAGCCCCCGCACGCCCGCGTCCCGGGCGCGCGCGACCATGCGCTCGACGGCCGTCGAGTCCGTCAGCGTGGCGCGCGTGACCCACAGCCAGTCGGCGCGGGCGGTCCCGGCCGGCGCCGCGGCCCGCAGGGTGTCCGCGGCCCCGGCGGCGAGACCCAGTGCGAACGCCAGCGCGAGGAACGGGCTCATGGCGAGGGACGCGGGCGGCCGCGGGGCCGGAGCAGACGCGCGGGCGGAGGGGAGACCTTCCGCCCGCGCTCCGTTCCCCGTGTACGGCGCCGCTAGCCGGTCTTGACCCCGGTGCGCGTGCGCTTCTTGGCCGGACCGACGGGGCCGCCCTCGGCGTGGCGCTTCTCGCCACGCTTGGCCTTCTCCTCGCCGGCCGACTCCTCGTCCTTCTCGGCAGCCTTCTTGGCCTTCTTCTTCTCGTCGCCCTTGAGCGCCTTCTCGCGCGCCTCGGCCGAGGCGATGCGGGCCCTGCGCTCCTTGTCCTTCTGCTCGGCGGTCTTCACCAGCTCGAGGTAGGCCGTCTCGCCGCCGTCGCCGAGGCGGCGGCCGATGCGGATGATGCGCGTGTAGCCGCCCTGCCGCTCCGCGTACCACGGCGCGATGACCGCGAACAGCTTGGCGGTGACCGCCGGCCGCAGGACGAAGCGGGCCACGTGGCGGCGAGCCGCCAGGTCGCCGCGCTTGCCGAAGGTGATGAGCCGCTCGGCCAGCCGCCGGGACTCCTTGGCCTTCTCGACGGTGGTCTCGATGCGCTCGTACTGGAACAGCGCGGTGACGAGATTGCGCAGCACCGCGCGCCGGTGGGACGCGGTGCGGCTCAGCTTGCGATGGTCTTTGCGGTGTCGCATGTCAGTCCGATTCCCTCTCGGCCGGCCCCGCCGGCCGTGTCATCCCGCGTTCCGGATCAGCCCTCGACCGTCGGCGGCGTCTTGGGCTGGTAGAACCGGCTCAGGTCCATGCCGAAGGTCAGCCCCATCTCGGCGAGCAGGTCCTGGATCTCCTTCAGGGACTTCCGGCCGAAGTTGCGGTACTTGAGCATCTCCGACTCGCTCTTGACGACGAGGTCGCCGATGGACTTGATCTCGGCGGCGCGCAGGCAGTTGCTCGAGCGCACGGACAGCTCGAGCTCCTCGACGCTCTTCTCGAGCTGGCGGCGGGCGACGGCGAGTTGCGGGTCCTCCTCCTCCTCGCCCTCGATGACCGGCTCCTGCTCGAAGCGGATGAACATCTCGAAGTGGTCGCGCAGCAGCTTCGCCGCCCAGGCGATGGCGTCGGCGGGCAGGATGCTCTGGTCGGTCCACACCTCGAGGGTCAGCTTGTCGTAGTCGATGCGCTGGCCGAGGCGGGTGGCCTCGACGTGGTAGTTCACCTTGGTCACCGGCGAGAACAGCGAGTCGATCGGGATCACCCCGATGGGGCGGTCCGTCTGCGAGTGCTGGTCGGCCGAGGCGTAGCCGCGCCCGCTGTTGAGGTCCACCTCCATGCGCAGGTCGCCGTCCCGGTTCAGGGAGGCGATGTGGAGGTCGGGGTTCAGCACCTCGACGTCCGGGTCGACCTTCAGGTCGCCGGCCTTCACCTCGCCCTTGCCGCTGGCCTCGAACAGGCCCCGCTTGGGGCCGTCGCCGTGCAGCTTCAGGCGCATGTGCTTGAGGTTGAGGATGATCTCGGTGACGTCCTCGATCACCCCGGGCAGGGTCGAGAACTCGTGCAGCACACCCTCGATGCGCACGGCGGTGACCGCCGCGCCCTGCAACGACGACAGCAGCACGCGCCGCAGCGCGTTGCCCAGGGTGATGCCGAACCCCCGCTCGAGCGGCTCGATGACGAACTTGCCGTACCCGGGAGTATTACCGGGGTCCGCGGCCACCTGCCGCGGCATGGTCAGATTCTTCCACTTCATCAGGGAGCCTCCCAGAGGAGAAGGCGCAGCCTACTTCGAATAGAGCTCGACGATGAGCTGCTCGTTGACCGGGGTCGGGATGGACTCGCGCGTCGGGATGCTCAGCACCCGGCCCGCCAGCCGCTCGGGGCTCAGCTCGAGCCACGCCGGGGCGCTCTGCCCCTTGCGGGATTCGAGGGAGTTCGCGACGATCGTCAGCTGACGGCTCTTCTCCCGCACGGCCACCTCGTCGCCCGGCTTCACCAGGAACGAGGGGATGTCCACCTTGCGGCCGTTCACCGTGACGTGGCCGTGGCGGACGATCTGCCGGGCCTGGTTGCGGTTCACCGCGAAGCCCAGCCGGTAGACGACGTTGTCGAGACGGCGCTCGAGCATCTGGAGCAGCACCTCACCGGTGACGCCCTTCGCCTCGGCCGCCTTCTCGAAGTAGTTGCGGAACTGCCGCTCGAGGACGCCGTACATGCGGCGGGCCTTCTGCTTCTCGCGCAGTTGCACGCCGTAGTTGGTCTCCTTGATCCGGCGGCTCTTGCCGTGCTCGCCGGGCGCGTAGGCGCGCCGCTCGAGCGCGCATTTGTCCGTGTAGCAGCGGGAGCCCTTGAGGAAGAGCTTCATGCTGGCGCGCCGGCACTTGCGGCAGCGCGCGTCCTGATCGACCGCCATGGCGCTCTCCTAGACCCGGCGCCGCTTGGGCGGGCGGCAACCGTTGTGCGGGATGGGGGTGACGTCCTTGATGGCCGAGATCTCGAGCCCCGCCGCCTGCAGCGAACGGATGGCCGCCTCGCGCCCCGCCCCGGGGCCCTTGACCCAGACCTCGACGCGCTTCATGCCGAGGTTGATGGCCTCGCGGGCGCTCGCCTCCGCGGCGACCTGCGCCGCGAACGGCGTGCTCTTGCGGGAGCCCTTGAAGCCGACCTTGCCCGCGCTCGCCCAGGTGATCACGGCGCCGTCCATGTCCGTGATGGTCACGATGGTGTTGTTGAAGCTCGCCTGCACGTGAGCCACGCCGTTCGTGCTCACCTTGCGGTCGCGCCTCTTCGTCTTCTTGACCTCAGGCACTCGATACCTCCTCGACGATTACTTCTTGGGCGCAGGCTTGGCGACCGTGCGCTTCATCACACCGGCGGTCTTCTTCGGGCCCTTGCGGGTGCGCGCGTTGGTCTTGGTGCGCTGGCCGCGCACCGGCAGGCCCCGCCGATGGCGCAGACCACGGTAGGCGCCGATGTCCATCAGGCGCTTGATGTTCATCGCCATCTCGCTGCGCAGCGCGCCCTCGACCTTGTGGTCGCGCTCGATGATGGTGCGCAGCTTCCCCGTGTCCTCGTCCGTCAGGTTCTTGACGCGGATGTCCCCCGAGACGCCGGCCGACTCCAGGATCTTGCGCGCGGTCGTGCGGCCGATCCCGTAGACGTAGGTCAGCGCGATCTCGATCCGCTTGTCGTTCGGCAGATCAACGCCGGCAATGCGTGCCACGAAACGCCTCCTCCCTACTTCTGACGCTGCTTGTGCCGCGGATTGCGCTTGCAGATCACGCGGATCACGCCGTCGCGACGCACCACCTTGCAGTGCTCGCAGATCTTCTTCACCGAGGTACGAACCTTCATCGCCAAGCCTCCGACGGGTCGCCCGTGACGCGGGCGCCCGCGACCCGATCCGCGCGGCGTGGCGGTCCCGCTGCCGGGACCGACCGCCCGCGGGTCCGGTGTCCCCCGCCTACTTGTAGCGGTACACGATCCGGCCGCGCGTCAGGTCGTACGGCGACAGCTCGATGGTGACCTTGTCGCCCGGCAGGATCTTGATGAAATGCATCCGCATCTTGCCCGAGATGTGGGCCAGCACCTTGTGCCCGTTCTCCAGTTCCACCCGGAACATGGCGTTCGGCAGCGGCTCGATCACGGTGCCTTCGACCTGGATGCCCTCTTCTTTCGCCAAACCGTCTCCTTCTCTACCGTCCTTCGGCCACCGAAAGGATCTCGGGGCCGTCCGGGCCGACGGCGACCGTGTGCTCGAAGTGGGCGCTGCGGCTGCCGTCCTTCGTCACCACCGTCCACCCGTCGTCCCGCGTGACCACGTCCGACCCACCCGCGTTCACCATCGGCTCGATCGCCAGCACCTGGCCGATCATCAGCCGTGGGCCGCGGTCGGGCGGCCCGAAGTTCGGCACCGGGGGCTCCTCGTGCATCTCCCGGCCGATGCCGTGTCCCACCAGCGAGCGCACGACCGCGAAGCCGTGGTGCTCGACGTGCGACTGGACGGCGTGGGAGATGTCCCCCACGCGGTTCCCGCCGCGCGCCCGCGCGATCCCCGCCATCAGGGCCTCGCGCGTCACCCGCATGAGCCGCTCGCCCTCCTCGTCGACCGTCCCCACCGCGTAGGTGCGGGCCGAGTCGCCGTAGTAGCCTCCCATCTCGACGCCCACGTCCACCCCGACCAGGTCGCCCTCCACCAGGCGCCGCGGGCCCGGGATGGCGTGGACCACTTCCTCGTTCACCGACGGGCAGATGCTCGCCGGGAACCCGCGGTAGCCCTTGAACGCCGGGCGTCCGCCGTGATCCCGGATGAACGACTCCGCCAGCCGGTCCAGCGCGGCGGTGGTCACGCCCGGGCGGATCTCCCGCCCGAGCAGGTCGAGGGTCTGCGCCACGAGCCGTGCCGCCTCGCGGATCGCCTCGACCTCCCGCCGGTCCCGCAGGTACACCATCTCAGGCCGTCACCGGGGGCACGATCCCCGCCTCCCGGCGCAGCGCCTCGAACACCTCGTCGGCCGGTCCCGTGCCGCGCACCCGGCGCAGCCGGCCCGTCGCCTCGTAGTACTCCACCAGCGGCGCGGTCTTGGCGCGGTACTCCTCGAAGCGCTGCCGCACCGCGGCCTCGCCGTCGTCCGCCCGCGTCCGCAGCTCCACCGCCGGGTGGTCGTCGCAGTGCCGCCCGTCCCGCGGCGGCATCCCTTCCAGGTTGTAGGCCCGCATGCACACCGGGCACTCGCGCCGTCCCTGCAGCCGCCGGACCAGCTCGTCCTCGCTCACCTGCAGGTACAGCACCGACTCGATCGCCTGCCCGCGCCCCGCCAGCAGGGCGTCCAGCGCCTCCGCCTGCGGCACGGTGCGCGGGAACCCGTCCAGCACGAACCCGGCGCCGGTGTCCGGCTGGGCCATCCGCTCGTCCACGAGCGCGATCACGACCCCGTCGTCCACCAGCCGGCCCGCTTCCATCTGCCGCCGCGCCTCCAGCCCGAGCGGCGTCGCCCGCGCCACCGCCTCGCGGAGGATCTCCCCCGTCGAGATCAGCGGGCAGCGGCCGGCCGCGGCCAGCCGCCGTCCCTGGGTGCCCTTCCCCGTGCCGGGGGCGCCGAGCATGACGACGCGCAACGCTACATCCTCTGGCGGCCGCGGATCCGGCCGCCCTTCACGAAGCCCTCGTAGTGCCGCATGAGCAGGTGCGACTCGATCTGCTGCAGCGTGTCGAGCGCCACGCCCACGACGATCAGCACGCTGGTGCCGCCGAAGGCCAGGAAGCGCGCGTTCGTGTTGGCCATGATCACGTCCGGCAGCACCGCGATCAGCGCCAGGAACACGGCCCCCGGCAACGTGATGCGCGACAGCACCCGGTCGATGTACTCGGCCGTCTTGCGGCCGGGCCGGATGCCGGGGATGAAGCCGCCGTACTTGCGCATGTTCTCCGCCAGGTCGTTCGGGTTCAGCACGACGGCGGTGTAGAAGTAGGTGAAGAAGACGATGATGACGCCGTACAGGATGTTGTAGATCCAGCCCATCGGGCTGAAGACCTCCTGCACAATCGTCCACTTGAACATCCCCGCCACGAAGCTCGGGAAGATCATGACGCTCGAGGCGAAGATGATCGGGATCACGCCGGCGCTGTTGACGCGCAGCGGGATGTGGGTGTTGGCCCCGCCGTACATGCGGCGGCCGACGACGCGCTTGGCGTACTGCACCGGGATCTTGCGCACCGCCTGGGTCATGAGGATGACGACCGCGACCACCGCCACCATGCCGGCGAGGATGACCAGGTAGAGCAGCCAGCTCGAGCCGCCCTGCAGGTTCTGGATCGCCTGGCGGATGGTGTTCGGCACGCGCCCGATGATGTTGATGAAGATGATGAGCGAGATGCCGTTGCCGACGCCGTGCTGGGTGATCTTCTCGCCCATCCACATGACGAGGATCGTGCCGGTGGTCTGGGTGACGATCGTGGTGAAGATGAACAGCGGCCCCGGGTTGTGGACGATGCCCTCGCCGAGCCCGCCCTGCAGGAACATGGCGTAGCCGAACGACTGCAGGATGGAGAGCAGCACGGTCCCGTAGCGGGTGTGCTGCGTGATCTTCTTCTGGCCCTCCTCGCCCTCCTTGCGCAGCTTCGCGTAGTACGGCACCACCGCGCCGAGCAGCTGGAGGATGATCGAGGCCGAGATGTAGGGCATGACGCCCAGCGCGAAGATCATCGCCTGGGAGAAGGCCCCGCCGACGAACAGGTCGTACAGACCGAAGATGCCGCCCGCGCCGGTCTCGAAGGCGTCGCGCAGGGCGGCCACGTTGACACCCGGCGTGGGCAGGTGCTCGCCCAGCCGGTAGATCGCCACGATCACCATCGTGAACAGGATCCGGCGCTTCAGCTCCGGGACCTGGAAGATGTTGCGAAGCTTCTCGATCATGTTCCCTCGGTGCGCCTAGGCCTGGGCCTTCGGCTTGGGCGTCTCCACGGTGCCGCCGGCGGCCTCGACCGCGCGGCGAGCGGCCTCGCTCGCGGCGTCCACGCGCACCGTGAGCGCCACCTCGAGCTTCCCGCCGGCCAAGAGCTTCACCGGCCGGGTGCCACGCACGAGCCTCCGTCCGGCGAGCCACGCGCGGTCCACCAGCGTCTGCGCCGGCGCCGCCGCCAGTCGTCCCACCGGCACCACCTGGTACTCGACCCGGCCCGGGTTCTTGAACCCGCGCTTCGGCAGCCGCCGCTGGATCGGCATCTGGCCGCCCTCGAACCAGGCGGGGATCTTGCCGCCGGTCCGGGCCTTGTGGCCCTTGTGTCCGCGCCCCGACGTGCCGCCCAGCCCGGTCGCGGCGCCCTTGCCGCGGCGCTTGGCGGTCCGGACCGCCCCGCTCGCCGGGCGAATCGTCCCGATGCGAATCATCGCCATCCCCCTCAACCCTCCACCACTTCGACGAGGTGGCGGACCTTGAAGACCATGCCCCGGATCTGGGGCGTGTCGTTGTGCTCGACGATCTCGTGCAACCGGTGGATGCCCAGCGCCTGCAGCGTCGCGGCCTGGTCCTTCCGGTGCCCGCTCGCGCTCTTGACCTGGCGGATCCGGATCTTCCTAGGCATGGGGGTCGCTCCGGTGCGCGAACAGCTCGTCCAGGTTGATGCCCCGCATCGCCGCGATCTGGGACGGCCGGCGCAGCAACTGCAGCGCGTTCACCGTCGCCTTGACGAGGTTGTGCGGGTTGCGGCTGCCCAGGCACTTGGTCAGCACGTTCTGCACGCCCGCCACCTCGAGCACCGCGCGCACGCCCGAGCCGGCGATGACGCCGGTGCCCGGCGACGCGGGCTTGAGCATCACCCGGCCGGCGCCGAAGCGGCCGACGATGGCGTGCGGGATCGAGCTGCCCCGGGTGACCGGGACGCGGAACATGCCCTTCTTGGCGGCCTCGCCGGCCTTGCGGATGGCGTCGGCGACCTCGTTGGCCTTGCCCAGGCCGACGCCGACGCGCCCCTTCTGGTCGCCCACCGCCACGATGGCGTTGAACGAGAAGCGCCGGCCGCCCTTCACCACCTTGGCGCAACGGTTGACGTTGATGACCCGCTCGACGAATTCGGACTTGGGGGCTTCCGACGGACCGCCCCGGCCCCTGCTTTCCTGGCCTCGCACGTCGTCCTCCTAGAATTCCAGGCCGCCGGCCCGTGCGCCGTCGGCGAGCGCCTTGACGCGCCCGTGGTACAGGTAGCCGCCCCGGTCGAAGCACACGCGCGCGACGCCCTTCTCCTTCGCCCGCGCGGCCAGACGCTTGCCCACCTCGGTGCAGACACCGAGCTTGCCCTTGCCCTCGCGCGCGATGTCCTCGCGGCTCGATGCGGCCACGAGCGTGACGCCACGCACGTCGTCGATGATCTGGGCGTAGATGTGACGGGAGCTGCGGAACACCGAGAGACGCGGACGCTCCGTGGAACCCGAGACCCGCTTGCGGATGCGATAGCGCCGGATGCGGCGCCGCTCGTACTTGTTGTGCTGTCCGCTCATGATGCCGACCCCGCGGCCTTCCCGGCCTTGCGACGGACGTACTCGCCCTCGTAGCGCACGCCCTTGCCCTTGTAGGGCTCCGGCGGGCGGAACCCGCGGATGTTCGCGGCGACCTGGCCGACCTGCGCCTTGTCCGCGCCGCTCACCTTGATCCGCGTTGGGTTCTCGACCTTGATGGTGATGCCCTTGGGCACCTCGAAACGGATGGGGTGCGAGAAGCCGAGCTGCAGCACCAGGACGTCCCCCTCCATCGCGGCGCGGTAGCCCGTGCCCTGGATCTCGAGGTTCCGGCTGAAGCCGGTCGTCACGCCCAGCACCATGTTGTTCAGCTTCGCCCGCATCGTGCCGAAGGCCGGGTTGCGGACCACGCGCTCCGCGGAGACGCGGGCCTCGCCGCCTTCGACGACCACCTGGGTGCCGGTGAGCACCGGGTGGGTGAGCTCTCCATTCGGTCCCTTCACGCGCACCAGGCGGTCGTCCTCGACGACGACCGTGACGCCGCTCGGGATGGGGACCGGACGCTTTCCGACTCGCGACATGCCGCCCCCCTACCAGACCTGGCAGATGAGCTCGCCGCCGAGACCCGCCTCGCGGGCCTCGCGGTCGGTCATCAGCCCGCGTGACGTGGACACGATCGAGGATCCCATGCCGCCCAGCACCCGGGGCAGCCGGGCCTTGCCCAGGTACACCCGCCGGCCCGGCGTGCTCATGCGCCGCAGCCCGGTGATGACGGGGACGTCGTCGGGCGTGTACTTGAGGTAGACGCGCAGGGTCCCCTGCTTGTCGTCCTCGATCACCTTGTAGTTGTTGATGTAGCGCTCGCGCAGCAGCACGCGCGCGATCTCCGTCTTGAGCTTCGAGGCGGGCACGTCCACCTTGCGGTGCTTGGCGCGGATCGCGTTGCGCACGCAGGTCAGGAAATCCGCCACCGGGTCGCTGACCGACATCCTTCAGTTCCTCCGGGGACCACCGTCCAGGGCGCGATGCCGCCACGCCCTGCTGCCTGGTCCCGTCTGGCCCGGCCCCACGCTGCGCGTGGGTGCCCGGGCGGGTTCACCAGCTCGACTTCACGACGCCCGGGATCTGCCCCGACAGCGCCAGCTCCCGGAAGCAGATGCGGCAGAGGCCGAAATCCCGCAGGTAGCCGCGCGGCCGCCCGCAGCGATGGCAGCGGGTGTAGGCGCGCACCTTGAACTTCGGGGTCCGCTTCCACTTCTCGATGATCGACTTCTTGGCCATGTGGTTCTCCGGTCGGCCGCGAACCGGCCGCTCCTCTGATCCCGGCGCTAGCGCACGCGGAAGGGCATGTTCATGAGCCGCAGCAGCTCGCGCCCCTCCTCGTCGGTACGCGCCGTCGTGACGATGGTGATGTCCATGCCGCGGACCTTGCCCACCTTGTCGTAGTTGATCTCGGGGAAGATGATCTGCTCCGTCATGCCCATCGTGTAGTTGCCACGACCGTCGAACGAGCGCGCGTTCAGCCCGCGGAAGTCGCGGATGCGCGGCACGGCCACGTTGATCAGGCGGTCGTAGAACTCGTACATGCGCGCGCCGCGCAGCGTCACGGCGCACCCCACCGGCACGCCCTCGCGCAGCTTGAAGTTCGAGATCGACTTCTTCGCGCGCCGCACGGTCGGCCGCTGGCCGGCGATGGCGGTCAGCTCGTTGGCCGCCGCATCGAGGAGCTTCGCATCCTGCAGCGCGTCGCCCACGCCCATGTTGACCACGATCTTCACCATGCGGGGCGCCTGCATCACGCTGCTGTAGCCGAACTTCTCCATCAGCGCGGGGCGCACCTTCTGCTCGTAGAGCCTGGCCAGCCGCGGCTTCTCCGCCGGACTGGCCGGCCGGCCCATCTCGACCGAGCCGCCCTTGCCGCCCTTCGCGCCCTCGTCGCCCTTGCCCGACTTGCCGGCCTTCGCCGGCTTGTCCGGCTTCGCCGCCTTGTCCGACTTCGCCGCCTTGTCCGACTTCGCGGCCTTGGGCTTCTTCTCGTCCGCCATCTCGGTCTCTCCAGGGTCCGGTTCGCACGGCCCGCTCGACCCTGGTGCTTCAGGGCCGTGCCCAGGAGCTGCTGGCTCCCCTTCCACCTACCGACTCGTCACTCGGCCTTCGGCAGCGTCTCCCCGCTGGCCCGCGAGACCCGCTCGCGCTTGCCGTCGGGCAGGATGCGCGTGCCGATGCGCGTCCCGCGCCCGGCCTTGGCGTCGTAGAGCTGCACGTTCGACAGGTGCAGCGGCGCTTCCTTCTCGATGATGCCGCTCTTGGCGCCCTGCCGCCGCGCCTTCGTGTGCCGCTTGATGAAGTTGATCCTCTCGACCAGGACCCGCTGCTTCTCGGCGTCCACCGAGAGCACGCGTCCGGTCTTCCCCTTGTCGTCCCCGGCGATCACCATGACGATGTCGCCCTTGCGGATCCTGACCGCCATCAGATCACCTCCGGAGCCAGCGAGATGATCTTCATGAACTGCTTCTCGCGCAGCTCCCGCGCCACGGGCCCGAAGATACGGGTGCCGCGCGGTTCCTTGTCGTCGTTGATGAGCACCACCGCGTTCTCGTCGAAGCGGATGTAGGAGCCGTCCTTGCGGCGGCCCTCCTTGACGGCGCGCACCACGACCGCCTTGGCGACGTCGCCCTTCTTGACCGCCGCGCCCGGGATGGCGTCCTTCACCGACACGACGACGATGTCGCCGAGCCGGCCGTAGCGCCGGTGATGCCCGCCCAGCACCTTGATGCACTGGGCGCGCTTCGCCCCGGAGTTGTCCGCGACGGTCACCATGGTTCTGAGTTGGATCATCGTTCGGCTCCCGGAGCGCTACTTCGCGCGCTCGACGAACTCCACGAAACGCCAGCGCTTCTCCTTCGAGAGCGGCCGCGTCTCCATGAAGCGGATCACGTCACCCACGTGGCACTCGTTCTGCTCGTCGTGAACCTTGAAGGTCGCGCGCCGGCGCACGTAGCGGCCGACCACGGGGTGCTTGACCAGGCGCTCGATGGCGACCACGACCGTCTTGTCCATCCGGTCGCGCACCACCTTGCCGATCCGCACCTTCCGGCGATTGCGTTCGGTTCCGTTCGTCATCGTGCGACCTGCTCCTTCTCGCGCAGCACGGTCAGCAGGCGCGCCATCTCGCGCCGGCTCTCCCGGATCTTGAGCGGATTGTCGAGCTGCTTCATCGCGTTGCGGAAGCGCATGTTGAACAGCTCCTCGCGCAGCTCGCGGAGGCGCTCCCGGATGTCCTCGGCGGACATCTCCCGCATGGCCTTGGCCTTGACGTGTGGCACGGCTTACTCCCTCCCGAGCTCGTGACGCTCGACGAAGCGCGTGCGGACCGGCAGCTTCGAGGCGCCCAGCTTCATCGCCGCCTGCGCCGCCGTCCGCGAGATGCCCTCGAGCTCGAACATGACGCGGCCCGGCTTGATGACCGCCACCCAGAACTCCGGCGCGCCCTTGCCCTTGCCCATGCGGGTCTCCGCCGGCTTCTTGGTGACGGGCTTGTCCGGGAACACCCGGATCCACATCTTCCCGCCGCGCTTGATCGAACGGGTGATGGCCACGCGCGCCGCCTCGATCTGGCGGTTCGTGATCCAGGCCGGATCGAGCGAGATCAGGCCGAACTCGCCGAACGTGACGGCCGAGCCGCGGTAGGCCTTGCCGTTCATGCGGCCGCGCTGCTGCTTGCGGTACTTGACGCGCTTCGGCATCAGCATGGCGGCTTCCCCCTAGCGCGTCCCGGCCGGGGTGCCGGCCGCGGGCTTGTCGAGGACCTCGCCGTGGAACATCCACACCTTCACGCCGCACGTGCCGTAGGCGGTGCTGGCGGTGGCCCGGGCGAAGTCGATGTCCGCGCGCAGCGTGTGCAGCGGCACCCGCCCCTCGCGGTAGGTCTCGTAGCGCGACATCTCGGCGCCGCCGAGGCGGCCCGAGGCGGCGACGCGGATGCCCTGCGCGCCGGCGCGCATCGAGGAGGCGATCGCCTTCTTCATGGCGCGGCGGAAGGAGACCCGCTGCTCGAGCTGCTTGGCGATGTGCTCGGCGACGAGCTGGGCGTCGAGGTCGGCGCGCTTGATCTCCTCGATGTTGAGCTGGACGTGCTTTTTCGTCAGCGCCTTCATCTCCTCGGAGAGCTTGTCCACCTGTTCGCCCTTGCGGCCGATGACCAGGCCCGGGCGCGCGGTCTTGATGCCGACGGTGATCTTGTCGCCCTTGCGCTCGATCGTGATCTTCGAGATGCCGGCCTGGTAGAGGCGCTTCTTGAGGTACCGCTTGATCAGCAGGTCCTCCTTGAGCCACTCGGCGTAGTTCCGCTTGGCGAACCAGCGCGAGTCCCAGGTCTTCACGATGCCCAGGCGCAGGCCGATGGGGTGAGTCTTCTGTCCCATGGGCTACTCCCTCGTGGCCACGGTCACGGACACGTGGCTGGTACGCTTCAGCATCGGGGTGGCGCGCCCCTGAGCCCGGGGCAGCCACCGCTTCAGGGTGGGGCCGGCCCCGACGATCGCTTCCTTCACGTACAGGTCCTCGAGCCGCACCTTGCCCTCGTGGAGGGCGTTGGCGACCGCGGACTTCAGCACCTTCTGCACGATGCGCGCCCCCGCCTTGGGCGTGAATTGCAGCGTGGTCTGGGCGCTCTCGGCCGACTGCCCGCGGATGAGGTCGAGCACCTGGTTGCACTTGCGCGGCGTGATCCGCACGTACCGCTGGATGGCTTTCGCTTGCATGGCTCTACTTCCCCGGTCCGGCCGGCACGGGCGTCTTCTCGGCCACGTGCTGCCCGTGGCCGCGGAAGACCCGCGTGGGGACGAACTCGCCGAGCTTGTGACCGACCATGTTCTCGGTGATGTAGATCGGGATGAACTTGTTCCCGTTGTGGACCGCGAGCGTGTGGCCCACGAACTCGGGCAGCACGGTCGAGCGCCGCGCCCAGGTCTTGAGCACGCGCTTCTCGCCGCTTCGGTTCAGCGTCTCGATCTTCCGCACGAGGGACTCGACGACGTACGGTCCCTTCTTGATGGAACGCGCCATGGAGTATCTCCCCCGCTACTTCGTCCGGCGGCGCACGATGAGCCGGTCGCTCAGCTTGCGCTTCCGCGTCTTGAGACCCTTGGCCTTCTTGCCCCACGGCGAGCACGGATGCCGCCCGCCGGAGGACTTCCCCTCGCCGCCGCCCATCGGATGGTCCACCGGGTTCATGGCCACGCCGCGGACGCTGGGCGCCTTGCCGCGCCAGCGGTTCCGCCCGGCCTTGCCGAGGGACACGTTCTCGTGCTCCAGGTTGCCGACCTGCCCGACCACGGCCCGGCAGGCGACGTGGAACTTACGCACCTCGCCCGACGGCAGGCGGAGCTGCGCGTAGTCGCCGTCCCGCGCCATGAGCTGGCAGTAGGTGCCCGCCGAGCGCGCGATGCGCGAGCGGCGGCCCGGGAACAGCTCGACGTTGTGCACGTTGGTGCCGAGCGGGATGTTCTTCAGCGGCAGGCAGTTGCCCGCGCTGATCTCGGCGTCCGCGCCCGACTGCACCTTCATGCCGACCTTGAGCCCGTCCGGCGCCACGATGTAGCGCCGCTCGCCGTCGGCGTAGTTCAGCAGCGCGATGCGCGCCGAGCGGTTCGGGTCGTACTCGATGCTGGCGACGCGCGCCACGATGCCGTCCTTGGTGCGCGCGAAGTCGATGATGCGGTAGCGGCGCTTGTGCCCGCCGCTGATCCAGCGCGCCGAGATGTGCCCCTGGTTGTCACGGCCGCCCGTCTTGTAGAGCCGCTCGGTGAGCGACTTCACGGGCCGGCTCCGCGTCAGCTCGGCGAAGTCCGGCACGACCGTGTGCCGGAGCGTCGGCGTGACCGGACGGAATTTCTTGAGCCCCATGGTCGCTCCCCTAGATCTGCTCGAACAGCTCGATCTTCTGATCGGGCTGGAGCGTGACGATGGCCTTCTTCCAGTCGCTGCGACGGCCGGCGAAGCGGCCCTGCCGCTTCTCCTTGCCGCGGTGCTGCTGCGTGCGGACGGCGCTCACCTTCACGGCGAAGATGGCCTCGACCGCCTGCTTGATCTCGATCTTGTTGGCGTCCCGTGCCACCTCGAAGTGGTACTGGTTCCGCGTCTCGCGCAGGGCCGTCCCCTTCTCGGTGATGAGCGCCCGGCGCACGATGGAGCGGGGATCCCTCATCGGACGAAGACCTCCTTCATGCGCTCGAGGCCGCCGGCCGTGACCAGCATCGCGTCGCTGTTCAGCAGCTCGTACGGGTTGAGCTGGTGGGCCAGCGTCATGCGCAGGTTGCGCAGGTTGCGGCACGACTTGAGCAGGTTCTCGTCCGCCCGCTCGACCACCAGCAGCGTGCGCTTCTCCGCGAGACCGAGGCGCTTGAGCACCGCGACCATCTCGCTCGTCTTCGGCGCCGCGAACGACAGCGACTCGAGCACCGTCACCGCGTCCGCCGCCGCCATCTGGCTCAGCGCGGAGGCCAGCGCCGCCCGGCGCTGCCGCTTCGGCAGGTCGGTGCGGTAGTCGCGCGGCTTGGGCCCGAAGGCGCGGCCGCCGCCGGGCATCAGCGCCGTGTTGTTGGCGCCCTGGCGCGCCCGGCCGGTGCCCTTCTGCCGGAACGGCTTGCGCGTCCCGCCGCTCACCTCGGCGCGGTTCTTGACCTTGGCCGTGCCCTGACGCTGGTTGCCGAGATGGCGCTTGACCGAGAGGTACAGCAGGTGCTCGTGCACCTGCTGCCCGAACAGCGCTTCCGGCAGGCTCGTCGTGCCCTTGTCGGCCCCGTCGAGGCCACACACCCTGGCGTTGATCTCGCTCATGTCAGCCTTCCCGCTTCTTCACGACCACCAGCCCGTTGGCCGGCCCCGGCACGGCGCCGCGCACCATGAGCACGTTCAGCTCCGGGTCGATGGCGACGACTTCCAGGTTCTTGATGGTCAGATTGACGTTGCCCATGTGACCGGGCAGACGCTTGCCCTTGATGACGCGCGAGGGATACGCCGAGGCGCCGATCGAGCCGGGCTGCTTGCCGGCCGTGGGGCCGTGCGAGGCGTGACCGGCGACGAACTTGTGGCGCTTGACCACGCCCGCGAAGCCGCGGCCCTTGGTCACCCCCTGGACGTCGACGCGCCGGCCCTTCTCGAACATCGAGACGTCCAGGCTCTGGCCGACCTCCAGCCCGTCGATGCTGTCCACGCGGAACTCCCGTACGTGGCGCGCCGGGGGCAGGTTGCGCTTCTTGAACTGTCCGAGCACGGGCCGGGTGAAACGGGACTCCTTGCGGGTCCCGAACCCGAGCTGCACCGCGGTGTAGCCGTCGCGCTGCGCGCTGCGCAGTTCGGTGACGGTGCACGGGCCGGCCTCGATGATGGTGACGGGAATGGCCTCGCCCCTCTCGTCGAAGAGCTGCGTCATGCCCACTTTTCTTCCGATCAAACCGATCATGGTTGGTTCCACTCGCCTGCTCAGGTCTTGATCTCGATGTCCACGCCCGCCGGGATGTCCAGCTTTTCGAGCGCTTCCATCGTCTGTGGGCTCGAGCGCGTGATGTCGATCAGGCGCTTGTGAATGCGGATCTCGAACTGCTCGCGCGACTTCTTGTCCACGTGCGGGCTCCGCAGCACGGTGTAGATC
>CAZSQE010000015.1:0-16537 GCA_964608905.1 uncultured bacterium
GTTTCCGCATCGTCGAGGTGGGCAATGCGGACCGCGACGACTACTTCGCCACGCTGGTCGTGGCGCGGCGCGAGGACCCGGCGGCCGCGCTCGAGGTGGCGCGATACCTCGGCAGCCCGCCGGTCATCCGGCAGGCTCGCGCGTCCGGCGAGGCCGACGTCACGGTGGTGCTCGGCAGCGACCGCAGCCGGCTCCACCTCGGTCCGTAGGCGGGTTCCGCAAAGGAGGTCAACGGTGTTCGGATTGGGTGGCGGGGAGACGATGATCGTCATCTTCCTCGTCGTGCTCCTGATCTTCGGGCCGAGCCAGCTGCCCAAGCTCGCCAAGGCGATCGGGAACGCGTCCAAGGAGTTCAGGAAGGCGCAGCGCGAGGTCTCGGACGAGCTGAACCGCGAGCCGGAGAGCAAGCCGGAGGAGAAGAAGGACACGGAGACGAAGCCGCCCGCGGGGTGAGCGCGTCCGTATCCGCCGGAGACGCGAAGGGCGGCGGGGTCGGTTCCCCGCCGCCCTTCGCGTTCGCGCTGCGTGGTCCTACCGGGCCTCGGACGGGCGGAGGTCCTGGACCTTCGCCTTCATCTGCAGCTGGCCCAGCCAGCCACTGAAGAACGTGCGCTGCCGGGCGCCGAGGATGGCGCTCACGAGGGGGCCCTTCATCCGCTCGAAGCTGGAGTCGGCCGGGGCGACGGTCCGCCCGTCCAGGCGGGCGAAGAACCAGCCCGCGGGCTCGCGCAGCGGGCCGAGGACCTTGCCGGGCGCCGCGGTGAAGAGGGCGCCGACGACGTCGGGGGCCGCCGCCAGGCGCTGGTCGAGCTGGGCGCGGGCCATGCCCGCGACGGTGAACAGCTCCGCGCCGGCCTCCAGGGCCACCGTCTCCAGCGACTTGCCGGCCTCCAGGGCCTGCGCGACCCGGTCGGCCACCGGCTTGGCCGCCTGCACGCGCGCCTCCAGCTCGGCGATCTGGCGCAGCGAGGGCTCGAGGTGCTTGCGGGCCAGCGCGCCGCCGGGGTGCAGCTCGGCCACCTGGGCCAGGACGAACGCGTCCTGGCTCTGGAAGACGGGGCTCACCGCCTGGGGCTTCGCGGCCAGGGCCCAGTCGGCCGCCTCGGGCGTGGCCGCCAGCGCCGGCGGGACGTTGGCGAGGTCGAAGAAGCCGGTGCGGGTCGTGGCCAGGCCCTTCTCGGACGCCGCCTTGCCCAGGCTCTTGAGCGACTTCGCCCGCGCCTGCAGCTGCTGGACCTCCTGCTTCTGCTGGTCGCTGGTCTGCATCACGCGGACCACGATCTGCGCCAGCCGCAGGCCGGGGCGCGGCTGGCCCGGCTGGGCGACGCGCTCGATCAGCTTCATGACGATGAAGCGGCCGCCGCTCTGCACCGGGTCGGTGACCTGGCCGGGCTGCAGGGCCTCGAGCTTCGCGCCCAGTTCGGGGCCCAGCTCCTCGAGCTGCAGCACGCGGTCGATCACGCCGCCGCGCGCCGCCCCCGGTCCCTCGGAGTAGCTCTTCGCCAGCTCGGCGAAGTCGTCGCCCTGGCGGGCGCGGTCCACGAGGTTCTGCGCGCTCTGGCGGGCCGGGCGCAGCTCCTCCTCGGTGTACTGCCGCGGGACCGTCAGGACCTCGAGGTCCACCCGCGGCTCCGAGTAGAAGCGGCCCTTGTACTCCGCGTAGACGCGGTCGAGGTCGGCGGGCGTCGGGGCCGCGACCTGCGTCTCGAGGTCGGGCGTGACCACCAGCACCGTGGCGGCGACCTGGTCGAAGCGGTCGTGGTAGGCCTGCAGCAGCTCGGGCTCGCTCAGCTTGAGCGAGGCCATCATGCGCTCCTGCAGCTTCTGCACCGGCAGCTCCCGCTTCACCCGCTGCTCGTAGTAGGGCCACGCGGGGTAGTCCGGGCTGCCCAGCGCCGCGCCGTACTTCTGCGGGTCGAACTTGCCGTCGGTCTGGAACTCGGGCTCCGACCGCAGCCACTGGGGCGGGTAGTTCTGCAGCATGAAGACGACCTCGTTGTCGTAGGCCCGCAGCCCGGCCGCCTCGGCCCGGATTCCCAGCAGCCGCTGCGCCACCAGGTCGCGCCACACCTGCGTGCGGACGGTCTTGTCGTCGCGGTCGGTGGGGTCGGAGCCGTACTGCTCGCGGAAGGCGAGGCGCTGGCGGACCAGGGCGTCCTCGTACTCCTGCGCGGTGATGGGCTGGCCGTCGACGCTGCCGGCGGCCCCGCCGCCGCCGCCCATGCTGCCGTCCAGGTTGGACACGAAGTTGAAGCCGAAGACGAAGGTGACGACTACGACGATGGTGAGCACCCACCAGATCAACTGGGTGTGCTTGCCGCCCGCGCGCAGATAACGAAGCATTCAGGACTCCCGGAAGGGGCCAGAGTGACCACGGAACAGAGTGACCGCGGATTCTACCAGCCGCCCCCGGTCCGCTCAACCGCACCGCGGCGCCCGCGCCGGCGCGGCGGGACCCGGAGCGTCGGAGCCCCGTCCGGCGCGGGCCGCCGTTGCCTGCGCGCGCGGCGTGTGCTACCTCTCCGCTTGCACCGGGGAGTCCGCCCGTGGAGGGCCGATGAGCACGCGCACGGAGACCCCCGCCCGACCGGCCGAGAGCGAGCCGGCGCCGCGACCCAGCCCGTGGCCCACGCAGGTGCTGGACGCGCTCGAGCAGGGGGTGGTGGCGCTCGACCGCGAGCGCCGCGTCATCTACAACAACCGCCGCATCGAGGAGCTGCTGGCCGTCGAGCCGGGCGCCCTGCTGGGCCTGCCCGCGGCGCGGCTGCTGCCCGGGGCCGACGCCCGCTGGCTCAAGGGCTCCTCGCGCGAGCCGCGCGAGTTCCGCATCGAGGCCGAGGGGCGCGAGCTGACGCTCAAGGCCGAGTCGCTGCCGATGCGCGACGAGGACGGCGTCCTGCTCGGCTCGGTGGTGCTGGCCGACGCCACCTCGGAGAGCGAGGACGGCGAGTTCCAGAAGAACATCGACCGCCTCGTCTCGCTGGGCGAACTGTCGGCCTACGTGGCGCACGAGATCCGCAACCCGCTCACCGGCATCCGCACCACCGTCCAGTACGTGGGCTCCAAGTTCCGGCCCAGCGACGCCCGGCGCGAGGACCTCGACGACGTCATCAAGGAGCTGGACCGCATCGAGCAGATCATCACCGGCCTGCTCATGTTCGCGCGGCCGCCCGCGGCCCGGCCGCAGTCCTGCGACCTGCGGCAGGTGCTCGACAAGACGCTCGACCTGCTCGAGCTGCAGCTCGGGGACGCCAGGGTAGCCCTGCTCAAGGAGTACGAGGAGGCGGCCGAGGAGGTCCCGCTGGTCTACGCCGACCCGGACCTGACCCAGCAGGTCTTCCTGAACCTCTGCCTGAACGCCGTCCAGGCCATGCCCGAGGGGGGCGAGCTGCACGTCGCCCTGGGCGTGCGGCGCTACCGGACCAAGCGCTCGATGGTGGACGTCTCCTTCCGCGACACCGGCGTGGGCATCCCGCGCGACGCGATGGAGAAGATCTTCGACCCCTTCTTCACCACCCGCTCGATGGGCACCGGGCTGGGCCTGCCCATCTCGCTGCAGATCGTGCGCGAGGTGGGGGGCGTGATCACCGCCAAGAACAACGCCGGCGGCGGCGCGACCATGCGCGTCTCCTTCCCGGTGCCGGCCGAGCCGCCGGGGCAGCCGGAGGACTGAGTGTCCCTTCCCGGGAGTTCCCTGGCATACGGCCGTGGCGGCGCCCGCCCGGCCGCGTTGCTCCTCCTCGACGTATCTGCCGGATACGTCGTCGCCGTCGCGCCTTGCCGGGCGGGCGCCGCCACGGCCTCGGTGCGACGGGGCACTCCCGGGAAGGGACACTAGCTTGAAGAGCACCGTGCTGGTGGTGGACGACGAGATCCTCATCCGCAAGTCCCTGTCGCGGGTGCTGCGCGAGAAGGGCTACGCGGTGGAGGGGGCCAGCACCGGGGCCGAGGGGCTGGAGAAGGTCGCCAGCGTGCGGCCCCAGGTCATGATCCTGGACATGCGCCTGCCCGACACCGACGGCCTGTCCGTGCTGCGGCGGGTGCGGCAGGTGGACCTGCTGGTGCAGGTCATCGTCATCACCGCCTTCGGCGACGTGCAGTCGGCGGTCGAGGCGATGAAGCTGGGCGCCTGCGACTTCCTGCGGAAGCCCTACGAGAAGGAGGACATCGAGCTGGCGGTCGAGGCCGCCGCCCGCACCTTCCGGCAGGCCAACGAGTTGGACCTGTACCGGCGCAAGGCGTGGCGCCGCTACACGGGGGAGGAGATCATCGGCACCTCCGAGCCGATGCAGGAGGTGCGCGGGCTGATCGAGAAGGTCGTGCGCAGCCAGGCCACCTCCGTGTTCATCACCGGCGACAGCGGGACCGGCAAGGAGTTGGTGGCGCGGGCCATCCACTACCGGGGCGACCGGGCGCAGGCGCCGCTCATGGAGGTCAACTGCTCGTCGTTCCAGGAGACCCTGCTCGAGAACGAGCTGTTCGGGCACGAGCGGGGGGCCTTCACCGACGCCAACGACCTCAAGAAGGGGCTGGTCGAGCTGTGCGACGGGGGTACCCTCTTCCTGGACGAGGTGGCGGACATGTCGATGCCCACCCAGGCCAAGCTCCTGCGCTTCATCGAGTACCGCAACTTCAAGCGGGTGGGCGGGGCCGAGGACATCGCGGTGGACATCCGCATCGTGGCGGCCTCGAACAAGGACCTCGAGAGCGAGGTGCGCAGCGGGCGCTTCCGCAGCGACCTGTACTTCCGGCTCAAGGTCGTGAGCATCCACCTGCCGCTGCTCAGCGAGCGCGGGGACGACGTCCTGCTGCTGGCCCGGCACTTCCTGCGGGAGTTCTCGCGCCAGTTCAACAAGGACTTCCGCGACATCAGCCCCGACGCCGCGCGCCTGATGGTCTCCTACCGCTGGCCCGGCAACGTCCGCGAGCTGCGCAACCTGATCGAGCGCGTGGTGCTGCTCGAGGAGGGCCGGCGCCTCGAGGTCGATCACCTGCCGGCCGAGGTCGCGGGCCGTCGCCTCGCGACCGACGGGGCCATCGCGCTGCCGACGCTGGCGCAGATCGAGGCGGACCACATCGCCGAGGTGCTGCGGCTCACCGCGGGCAACAAGAGCCGCGCTGCGCGCGTGCTCGGCATCTCGCGCCAGGGACTCATCGAGAAGCTGCGCCGCTCGCGCACGCTCGACGACGGCGGTGGTCGTCAAGTCTCTTGACACCCCCAAAAAGCTGGACAGGTCCGTTCAACTCTCTCATTCGCAGCGAGTTGCTCTCCTCCGACTTCCTAATCCACCATTTAATTGACAGTTACAGCGCTCGAATCGGTCCGTGCGCGCTTCGTAGCCCATTTTCGAGCCACGACGGTCGAGACTCTATTTCGATTCATGGCAATGGATTGGGGCCGAATCGCCCGATGCTGAGCGCACTTTGGAATGGAACCTGCTTCCCGGAAGCATGCGAGGCCAAGCGCGGTTCTCGGGAGCCGCGCCGGGCCGCACGGGCCGTGCCCAAGGCGGCGGCCGAGAGCGTCCCAGCGACGAGTTGGGGACTCCACCATCAGAGATCACATCCAAGGAGGTGATTCGGAATGGCAGCGAAGAAGAAGGTCGCCAAGAAGAAGGTCGCCAAGAAGAAGGTCGCCAAGAAGAAGAAGTAAGCCCGTCTCAGGACCTGGCACGTCCTCAGGGGATCGGCCGGCGATGATCGCCGGCCGGTCCCCGACTCTTTGCGCCCCGCGCCGGCGCCTCGCGGGCGGGTGCTATAGTCGGCGCGTCCATCCCGGCCGCATCACCACCGCTCCGCCGAGGCCCGCTTGCCCGAGACGACCCCCGCGCGCGCCATCCGCATCCGCGGCGCCCGCCAGCACAACCTCAAGGGCCTCGACCTCGACCTGCCCTGCGGGCGGTTGACCGTCGTCACCGGCGTGTCGGGCTCGGGCAAGTCCTCGCTGGCGTTCGACACGCTCTACGCCGAGGGGCAGCGCCGCTACGTCGAGTCGGTCTCGACCTACGCCAAGCAGTTCCTCGAGCGCCTGCCGCGCCCCGACGTGGACGCCATCGAGGGCCTCATGCCGGCGGTGGCCATCCAGCAGGCCGCTCCGGCCCGCAGCGGGCGCTCGACCGTGGGCACCGCCACCGAGGTGCACGACCACCTGCGGGTGCTCTTCGCCCGCCTGGGCGAGGTGAGCTGCCTCGCCTGCGGCCGCCCGGTGCGGGCCGACAGCCCGCAGGCCATCGCCCGCGAGGCCCGCGACTGGCCCGAGGGCGAGGTCCTGCTGGTGCTGGCCGCCGTGCCGCTGGCGCGCGGCACGGGCTGGGAGGAGCAGGCCGGGCACCTGCTCGCCTCCGGCTACACCCGGGTCCTCGTGGGCGGCGAGATCCAGCCGCTCGAGCCGCCGCCGAAGCTCCCGCGCGGTGCGGCGGCGGTGTCCGTGGTCGTGGACCGCTTCACCTGGCGGCGCGGCGAGGAGGCCCGCCTGGCCGAGTCGTGCGAGCAGGCCTTCCGCCGCGGCGAGGGCCGGCTCGCCCTCGTGCGCGGGGACCGCGCGCCCGAGACGCGCAGCGAGCACTGGGAGTGCGCGCGGTGCGGCGCGCCGGCCCTGCGCCCCGAGCCGGCGCTGTTCTCCTTCAACAGCCCGCTCGGCGTCTGCCCGGCCTGCCGCGGCTTCGGCAACGTGCTCACCTTCACCGCCGACCTCATCGTGCCCGACCCCTCGAAGAGCCTGCGCGAGGGGGCGCTCAAGCCCTGGGCGGGCTCGTGGCGGCGGCTGGCCTGGCCGCGGCTGGAGAAGTTCGCGCGCGCGCAGGGCATCCCGCTCGACCAGCCGTGGCGCCGGCTCGAGGCGGAGCACCGCCGGCTGCTGCTCGAAGGCGGCGAGGGCTTCCGCGGCGTCATCCCCTTCCTCGAGCGCCGCAGGGAGAAGTCCTACAAGATCGGCAACCGGTTCCTGATCAAGAAGTACCAGGCGGCCCTGCCCTGCACCGACTGCGGCGGCACGCGCCTGCGCCCCGAGGCCCGCGCCGTGCGCCTCGGCGGGCGCACCATCGCCGAGGTGGGCGCGATGACCGTGGCCGAAGCGGCGCACTGGCTGGCCGGGCTCGAGTTCGGCGAGACCGGACGCGAGATCGCCGGCCCGGTGCTGGCCGGGGTGGGCTCGCGCCTGCGCTTCCTCGAGCGGGTGGACGTCGGCTACCTGACCCTCGACCGGGCCACCCGCACGCTCTCCGGCGGCGAGGCGCAGCGCATCGAACTGGCCAACGCGCTGGGCGCCAACCTGGCCGACACGCTCTACGTGCTGGACGAGCCCACGGTGGGGCTGCACCCGCGCGACACCGACCGGCTGGTGGCCATCCTGCGGGAGCTGGCCGGGCGCGGGAACACGCTGGTGGTGGTCGAGCACGAGCCGCTGGTCATGCGGGCGGCCGACCACGTCGTGGACCTCGGGCCCGGCGCCGGGGAGCTGGGCGGCCACCTGCTCTACGCCGGCCCGGGCGGCGACGCCCTGGCGGCGGTGGACACGGACACCGCCCGCTACCTGCGCGGGGAGAAGCGGGTGACGCGCGAGCGGCGGCCGGGCGCGCCGAGGGAGTTCCTCGCCGTGCTGGGCGCGACCCACCACAACCTCAAGGGCGTGGACGCGCGCTTCCCGCTCGGCCGGCTCACCGCCGTGACCGGTGTGTCCGGCTCGGGCAAGAGCAGCCTGGTGGAGGACGTGTTCTACCGCGCCGCCCGCCGCGCGCTGGAGGGCGCCGCGGGGGAGGAGCCGCCCGGGGCGCACCGGGCGATCGAGGGTCTCGAGCGCCTGAAGCGCGTCGCGCTGGTGGACCAGTCCCCCATCGGCCGCACGCCGCGCTCCTGCCCGGTCACCTACATGGGCGCCTTCGCCGCGCTGCGCGAGGTCTACGCCCGCCAGCCGGCGGCCCTGGCGCGGGGTCTCAAGGACGGGGCGTTCTCGTTCAACACGCCGGGCGGGCGCTGCGAGGCCTGCGAGGGTGCGGGCTGGGTCACGGTGGAGATGTACTTCCTCGCCGACCTGCTGGTGCCCTGCGAGGTCTGCGGCGGGGACCGCTTCCGCCGCGAGGTGCTCGAGGTGCGCTACCGCGGCGTGGACGTCCGCCAGGCCCTCGACCTGACCGTGGACCAGGCCTTCGCCCACTTCGCCAGCGAGCCCCGCTTCACCCGCGCCCTGCACATCCTGCGCCGCGTCGGCCTCGGCTACCTCAAGCTCGGCCAGCCCGCCACCCAGCTCTCGGGCGGCGAGGCGCAGCGCCTCAAGATCGCCCGCGAGCTGTCGGGCCGCCGGGCACCCACGCGACAGCGTGGGTCGGGGCCGACCCTCTACCTGCTCGACGAGCCCACGGTGGGCCTGCACTACGCCGACGTGCAGCGCCTGCTCGAGGTGCTGGACGACCTGACCGCCCGCGGCGACACCGTGATCGCCGTCGAGCACAACCTCGACGTCATCCGCAACGCCGACTGGGTGGTGGACCTCGGCCCCGACGGCGGCGAGGCGGGCGGCCAACTGGTGGCCGAGGGCCCGCCCGAGACGATCGCCGCGTGCGCGGCCTCGTGGACCGGGCGCTTCCTGCGGGAGGCGATGGGCGGTTGAACCGGCCCGCGTCCGGGCGCAGACTCCCGGCCATGGACGCCGTCTCCGCCGCCGGCCTCGAGCGCCTCGACGAGTTCCGCTGGATGATCCCGCGCACGGGCGCGATGCGCGTGCCCGGGATCGTCTTCGCGGACCGCGGCCTGCTCGAGCACATCCTCGCCGACCGCACGCTCGACCAGGTGCGCAACGCCGCCACCATGCCCGGCATCCTCGAGGCCTCGATCGCCATGCCCGACGCCCACTGGGGCTACGGCCTGCCGGTCGGCGGCGTCGTGGCCTTCGACCCCGACGAGGGCGTGGTCTCGCCCGGCGCGGTGGGCTACGACATCGGCTGCGGCGTGCGCCTGATGCGCACGCGCCTCACCCGGGCCGAGCTGGCCCCGCACGTCGAGGCGCTGGCCGACGCCCTGTACCACGAGGTGCCGTGCGGCGTGGGCTCCACCGGGGCGGTGCGCCTCGCCCCCCGCGAGCTGAACCAGGTGCTGCGCGAGGGGGCGCGCTGGGCGGTGGGAAAGGGGATGGGCACGCCGGGCGACCTCGACCACTGCGAGGAGGCCGGCGTGCTGGACGGCGCCGACCCGGGCGCGGTGAGCGAGGGGGCGAAGGGCCGCGGCCGCGACCAGCTCGGCACGCTGGGCTCGGGCAACCACTTCCTCGAGGTGCAGGAGGTGGACGAGATCCACGACGAGGCAGCCGCGCGGGCGCTGGGGCTCGAGCGCGGCATGGTCACGGTGATGATCCACTGCGGCTCGCGCGGGCTGGGCCACCAGGTCTGCACCGACCACGTGCGCGACGTCTCGCGCAAGCTCGCCGGCTGGGGCATCGGCCTGCCCGACCGCCAGCTCGCGTGCGCCCCGCTCAGGAGCCCGGAGGCCGCGGCCTACCTCGGCGCCATGCGCGCGGCGGCCAACTTCGCCTGGGCCAACCGGCAGGTCATCGCCGAGGAGGTGCGGCGCGCCTTCGAGCGCACGCTGCGGCGCGGCCGGGAGCAGCTCGGGCTGACGCTGGTCTACGACGTGGCGCACAACATCGCCAAGCTGGAACGGCACGAGACCACGGCCGGGGTCGTGCGGGGGCTGGTGCACCGCAAGGGCGCCACGCGGGCCTTCCCCGCCGGGCACCCCGACGTGCCCGCCGCCTACCGCGCCGTGGGCCAGCCGGTGCTGGTGCCGGGCGACATGGGGCGCTACTCGTTCGTGCTGGTCGGACGCCCCGGCGCGATGGCGCACGCCTTCGGCTCGACCTGCCACGGCGCCGGGCGGCGCATGAGCCGCACCCAGGCGGTGCGCGAGACCGCGGGACGCGACCTGGTCGCCGAGCTGCGCGAACGCGGCGTGGCGGTGCGCTACGAAGGCCGCGACACGCTGCGCGAGGAGACCAGCGAGGCCTACAAGGACGTGGCCGACGTGGTGCGGGTGGTCGAGGGGGCCGACCTGGCGAAGCGCGTGGCGCGGCTCAGGCCGTTCCTGGTGGTGAAGGGGTAGTGCCCGGCGTCACCCGTCGCTACTTCCGGCCCAGCTCCGCGGCCCAGTTCGTGACCACGACCAGGCGGCTCTCGCTCGCCGCGTCGGAGGGCACGTTGATGAGGAAGCGCTGGCCGTCGCGGGACGGGGCCCAGCGGTAGCCGGCGTACGGGCCCCCGGTGAACCGGGTCCTGAACAGGAGTCTCGGCACGCCCACGTCCAGGGTGGCTCCGGGGCGCACGTCGACGGCCATGATGCCCTGGTCCGTCCCGAAGAAGAGCTCCCTGCCGTCGGCACGCCAGATGGGGGCCGAGCCTCCCGCGGTCGAGATCTGCCACTTGCCTCCCGGGCCCGGATGGGGCACGACGTAGACCTCGTAGCGGCCGGTCTCGTTCGAGCCGTAGGCCAACCACCGGCCATCCGGCGAGAGCCGTCCCCCGATCTCGGCGAAGGGTGACCGCAGGAGGGGCTGCGGCGGGCCCGGATCCTGGCCCGCTGTCGCCCGGTCCGCCGGTGCCGTTCGGTGGTCGGCGGGCGCCATCCAGACGTCCCACTCCTGCGAGAAACCCCGGCGCCCGAACACGATCGCGTTCGCCGCCCCCGACCACTGGAACGGGGCCTCGTAGCTGCCCGGCGCGTGGGGCAGGGAGTCCTCGGTCCCGGCCCCGCTCGCCGCCCTGACGTACATGCCCATCCCGTTGGCGTCGAATCTCGCGTAGACGAGCCGGCCGCCGTCGGGGGACCAGGCCGGCGCGAGTTCGTCGAGCGGATCGAACGTCAGGCGGGAGTTGACGCCACGGACGAGATCCCGCACCCAGATGTCGCGCGTGGGGGGCTGTCCGGCGACGATGCTGAGCGCCACCCGCGTCTCGTCCGGGGACAGCGCCACGTCCTCGTAGAAGCCGGGCGGGGCGGCCTCCCCGAGCACGTGCCCGTCGCGCGCGACCCAGAGCAGCCGCGCCTGTCCGCGCGAGTCCTCCGACCGGAAGGCCAGCAGTCCCGCGTTCGACACCGAGAAGTCCCCTCGAGTGCTCGAGATGTTCTCGCCCAGGGACACCGGATCCCCGGTGGCGCGGGCGGACCTCGCGTCGAACGGCTGGGCCATCAGGGTGCCACCGTTCACGTAGAACAGGTGGCCGGGAAGCGCGTACTCGGCCCGGCTGTCGGTCTGCCCGACGGCCCGGCTCTCTCTCGAGTCCAGCGCACCGATGCGGATGACGTCGGCACTGCCTCTACTCCGGGCCACGAACAGGAAGCGCCGGCCATCGGGCAGGAAGAACGGCCACAAGTGGCCTCGCTCGCCGTGCTCGCGATCGACGGACGTCACGGCCCGGGGGACCCCGCCCGCCGCGGGCACGCCCCGGATGGAATCCCCGGGGCCGACGTCGAAGAGGATCCAGCCGCGGCTTCCCCACGTGCCGTCGGCACCGCCGGGCGCGTCGCAGACGTGCACGCTCGGCCCGCCGGCGACCGGGACCTTGCGGAGCTTGCCGTCGGTGAAGAACGCCAGGTGCCTGCTGTCCGGGGACCAGAAGGGCCGCGCGTTCCCGTCCACGCCCTCCAGCGGACGGGCGTCGAGGCCGTCCAGTGGGCGCACCCACAGTCTCCGGCCCCCCGCGGAATCGGTCGCGAGGAATGCCAGGGTCCGCCCGTCCGGCGAGACGCGCGGCCAGGAGATGCCCCTCGTTCCGCCGGGCGGTCGCACCTCGAAGCGGGCGACCCGCGGGGGCCCGCTCCGCTGCGGCAGGAGCATCGGGCCGACGGTCACGACCACCAGGGCCAGCGCCAGGGCGCCCGCCAGGGCCCACGCCAGCCTCTCCCGTCCTCGCCGCCGCTCCGGTCCCGGCGCGGGCGCCCCCGCCTGCGAGCCGACCGAGGCAATCCACTGCAGCTGCAGCCTGACGTCGTGCGCCGTCTGGATGCGCTCGTCCGGGTCCTTCGTCAGGCACTGCTGGACCACCCGGTCGAGCGCCGGAGGAAGCAGCTGCACCAGCTGGCTCGGCGGGGTCGGCTCGCGCTCGATGATGGCGGCGATCAGGCTCGCCTGGCTCCGGCCCTCGAACGCCCGCTTGCCCGTGGCCATCTCGTACAGCACGCAGCCCAACGCCCAGAGGTCCGAGCGGGCGTCCGCTTCCCTGCCCTCCAACTGCTCCGGCGCCATGTACTGGAACGTCCCGACGATGGTGCCCTCGGCCGTCAAGGGCCGGCTCACGGTGGGGGACTCGGTCATGATTCCCGGCGCCGCTGGAGACAGCCCTGCCGCCCGCGCCAAGCCGAAGTCCATCAGCTTCGCCCCGACCCTGGTCAGCATCACGTTCCCGGGCTTCAGGTCCCGGTGCACCACCCCCGCCCGGTGTGCCCGGTCCAGCGCGTCGGCGATCTGCGTGCCGAGGTTCAAAACCTCGGCCGGGGGCAGCGGGCCCTTCTCCAGCCGGTGGGCCAGCGTCTCGCCCTCGAGCAGTTCCATCACCAGGTAGTCGATGTCGCCCGACCCGGCTTCGCCGGGTGCCCGGCCGACGTCGAACAGCGTGCAGATGTGGGGGTGGTTGAGCTGGGAGATGGTGCGGGCCTCGCGCTCGAAGCGGGCGCGGACCTCGGGTGAGGCGGCAAGGTGGGGCGGGAGGACCTTGACGGCTACGTCGCGGCCGAGGCGGGGATCGTGGGCGCGATAGACCTCGCCCATCCCGCCCGCCCCGATGGGGGCGAGGATCCGGTAGGGACCGAGTGAAGTGCCGGCGTGCAGCATGGGGCTCTCCTCGCGTCGGGGGGCCGCTACGGAGGGAGGTCAACGGCAACGTGCTGCTGAGACTACAGGGCCCTGCGGCCGGGTCAATAGCCTTGCGGCCCGCCCCGGTCGCCCGGGACGGGCCGCGTCGTCGCCTCGCGCCAGCGTGAGGCTAGCCGGTCCTGGCCCCGGCCGTGCGCGCCGGTGCGTCCGGGATGCCGTCCTTGCGCTTGCCGCAGGGCGTGGGCGCCAGCGGCGCGGCCGGCTTGCGCCGGCGCAGCCGGAGCAGGTCGAACACCAGGTCCTGCTTCATCAACTGGATGGCCTTGGCCGGGTCCACCCCCTTCGGGCAGACCTGCGAGCACTCGCCCGCGAAGTGGCAGCGCCACGGTCCGCGGCCGCCCTCGAGCACCTTGCGGCGCTCGGCGAAGCCGCCGTCGCGGGTGTCGGTGTTGTAGCGGTGCGCCTGGCCGAGCGGCATCGGCCCGGCGTAGGTCGCGTCGGTCGCCACGGTGGGGCAGGCGGCCATGCAGCAGCCGCACTTGATGCAGTAGCTGAACTGCAGGTACTGCTCCAGCTCGTGCGACGACTGCCAGTACTCGCCGGTCGGGTCGTCCTGCTCCTTCGTGTCCTCGCGGATCAGGTACGGCATCAGGTCGCGGTGGGCCTCGAACATCGGCGCGAGGTCCGGGACCAGGTCCTTGATGATGCCGAAGTTGGGCAGCGGGCCCACGGCGATCACGTCGGTGCCCAGCTCGGTGAGCTGCGTGTTGCAGGCCAGCCGCGGGCGGCCGTTGACGAGCATCCCGCACGAGCCGCAGATGCCCATGCGGCACGACGAGCGCCACGCCAGCGTCGGGGCGTGCAGCTCTTTCACCGTCCACAGCCCGTCGAGCACGGTCATGCCGGGCGTGGCCTCGATGCGGTAGTCCTGCCAGCGGGGGGCGGCGTCCTGCTCCGGCTCGTAGCGCCGGATGCGGAAGACGACCTGCCTGAGGGTGTCGGCCACGTCAGCCTCCCATCCGCGCGAGGGCGCCCGGCGCCGCCAGGGCGACCCAGGCGCCGAACACGAACAACGCCAGCCCGGCCAGCGTGAGCCCCACGTTGACGAGGCGGCGCAGGGCGGCGCCCGGGTTCAGCTCGAGCAGGACGTTGCGGAAGCCGTAGAGCCCGTGGAAGAGCGCGGCCCCGAGCAGGACGACGTAGGTGACGGCGAAGAACAGGCTGCCCATCCGCGCCGCCACGTTGTCCCACCCGATCGGCTCGCCCGACGCGGGGTTGAAGACGCGGACGGTGCCGTCGAGGTGCATGATGGTCATGTGCAGGCCACCGAAGACCAGGATGACCACGCCGGCGAACAGGTGCCAGGTCCAGAACGTGCGGTCTCGCATGGCGGTCTCCTAGTCCACGTGCAGGAAGAACTCGTAGCCGCCCCACACCGCGAGCGCGCCGGCCACCACCAGCATGGCCAGCGCCAGCGGGCGCTGCCGCCCGACCGAGGTCGCGTAGGGGTAGACGGGTTCGATCGGCCGGCCGACGGCGAAGCCCAGCTCGATGAGGCCGAGCCGGATGCCGTTGACGGCGTGGAAGGCGAAGGCGGCGAAGACCAGGTACTCGCCGAAGCGGAAGAACGGCCCGCTGACGGCGGCCATGGACTTCTCCCAGCTCTCGGGCCCGAAGACGCGGGCCGAGGTGACGACGATGTGCAGCAGGAAGTAGGCGAGCAGGCCGAGGCCGGTGAGGCGGTGGAGCGTGTACAGGTAGCGCTCGAGGCCCCAGCGCCCCCCGCCGACCCACCCCCGGATGCCCAGGCGATTCGGATGTGCTTGGGTTGCCATGGTCTCCCCCCGACCTAGTACTTGCGCTCGACCGGCTGCCACATGTCGATGGTGACCGGCTTGTGCTCGAGCCGGGGTCCGTCGGCGGTGTGGTAGGCCAGCGTGTGCTTGAGCCAGTTCGCGTCGTCGCGCGTGGCGAAGTCCCGCCGGGCGTGCGCGCCCCGCGACTCCTGGCGGGCCAGCGCCCCGGCCACGGTCACCTCGGCCAGGTCCGCCAGGTTCTCCAGCTCCAGCGCGTGGATGAGGTTCGAGTTGTAGACCTTCGACTGGTCGGCGACCGGCGCCGCCGCCTGGCGGCGCTGGATGTCGCGGATGACCTCGAGCGCCCTCGCCAGGTCCGGGCCGTTGCGGAACACGCCGGCGTTCGAGTCCATGATCGCCCGCAGCTGGCGGCGCAGCTCGTAGAGGTTCTCGCCGCCCTTCCGGGCCAGCACCGCCTTCACGTGGTCCTCGGCGGCCTTCGCCTTCGCCGCCGGCAGCGGCGGCGCCTCGCCCAGCTTCGGCAGGGCCGCGGCGATCTCGGCGCCGGCGATGCCGCCCCACACCAGGCACTCGCCGGTCGAGTTGGAGCCCAGCCGGTTGGCGCCGTGCAGCGAGACGCAGGCCGCCTCGCCCGCCGCCCAGATGCCCTGCACGCGGGTCAGGCCGTTGATGTCGGTCTCGACGCCGCCCATCGAGTAGTGCGCCACCGGGCGGATGGGGATGGGCCTCTCGATGGGGTCGAGCCCCAGGAACTTGATGGTCACCTCGCGGATCAGCGGCAGCCGCGTGTTGATGCGGTCGGCGCCGAGGTGGGTGAGGTCCAGCTCGATGTAGTGCCCGCCGTCGGAGGCGGGGAAGCCGCGCCCGGCGAGGATCTCCTCCGTCTCGGCGCGCGAGACCATGTCGCGCGGCGCCAGCTCCATCAGCTTGGGCGCGTACTTCTCCATGAAGCGCTCGCCCGCGTTGTTGCGCAGGTAGCCGCCCTCGCCGCGGCAGGCCTCGGTCATGAGGATGCCGTTGGGCACGAGGCCGGTGGGATGGAACTGGAGGAACTCCATGTCCTCGAGCGGCAGGCCGGCGCGGTAGGCCATGGCCATGCCGTCGCCGGTCACGGTCTGCGAGTAGGTGGTGAAGCCGTAGAGCGTGCCGCCGCCGCCGGAGGCGATGAGCAGCGCCTTGCCGCGGATGGCCACCGTCTCGCCGGTGCCGGTGTGCAGGCCGACCAGCCCGGCGAAGCGCCCGCCCTCGACCAGGATGTCGGTGACGAAGAACTCGTCGTAGCGGGTGAAGGTGCGGTAGCGCTGCAGCTGGTCGTACAGGGTCTGCATCTCGAAGAAGCCGGTCTTGTCGGCCGCCAGGGTCGCCCGCGGGTAGCTGTGCCCGCCGAAGGGACGCTGCGCGATGGTGCCCTCCGCGTCGCGCGTCCAGGGGATGCCCCAGTGGTCGAGCTGGCGGATCTCCTTCGGGATGGCGTCCACGAAGACCCGGACGACGTCCTGGTCGGCGAGGAAGTCCGAGCCCTTGACGGTGTCCCAGGCGTGCAGCTCGGTCGAGTCGCCGAGGTCGGTGCGCAGCACGGCGGCGGTGCCGCCCTCGGCGCAGACCGAGTGGGCGCGCATGAGCTGCACCTTGGAGACGATGCCGATGTCCACCCGGCCCCCGAGACGGCGGGAGATCTCGCCGGCGGCCCGCAGGCCGGCCAGGCCCGCGCCCAGGATGACCACATCGTGCTTCAGTTCTCGATCCATGCAGGACCCTCGTTCACGACAGCGATGGACGGTGGATGCGCGGGGCCGCGCCGCCGTCTGCGAGCGGACCCCGCGGCATCATACTCCCGTGCCGTGCAGGGGGAAACCGCGCGGCCGGTGCCGGGTAGCGTACGGTTCTTTGTGTAGTAGGCGGGGGCTTGCCAACCCCCAAAGGA